>DATGHT010000171.1:0-6685 GCA_035307865.1 Candidatus Eremiobacteraceae bacterium
GTCTCCCGGTGCGCCCGGCGGCTCGTCCATGCGGTCGCAGAGCTCGCGGTAGTTGCACGTGCGGCACAGCACGCGGTTTTCGGTCATGGGAAAACGCTCGATTTCACCCGCGACGTTCGCCGCCACATCGGTGAGCCGGCCGCGCACGTCCTCGCAGTAGGTGGCGATCTCCCGTTTGGCTTCCTCGACGCCTTCGGCGATATTATCGATCCGTTCGTGGCGCTGGGCCGCGACATAGATGAGGTGTGCGGTCATGCGCTCGAGCGGCTGGCCGAATTTCTCCTTCACAAACAGGCCGTAGATCGCCAGCTGGGCCATGTTGGTCTTGAACGTCTTGCCGGTCTTCCAATCGATGATGTGAAAGGCGCCTTCGGTATCCTCGACGACGAGATCGGGTGAAGCGTACAACACGAGGCCGTTGAGGCTGATGCGCTTGTCATCGACCGATTTGGGGTCGATGAAACGCAAGCGGCTTTTCGCCACGGCGAACGTCCGGCGGGCGAAAGGGCTCGCCGCGAGACCGTCGACGCACAAACGGAGCGATTCAAGCGCAGTGGCCTGCTGCTGCTCGCTAATGCCGCGCTGGTAATAATCTTCAAAGAGAATCGCATAGCTGCGGACGTCGCCGTCGCGCGCCCAGTCCGCGTTGCGTGATTCGCGCAGCCGCTTGAGCAGACGGCGTTCCATGTCGGCTTTGAGCTGCATGGTGGGAACGGCGCTCGGCCTGTCCGCTCGCCGCCGCAAGATCTCCGCAAGTTCGTCGTGGAATGTTTCGCCGACCAGCATGCTGAGGTTCTTCAGTTGTTTGAGCCGGTAGGCGAGCGCGCTTTCGCGAGTGGCGTCGTCGCGCCAGCCGTTCCACGAGCCGTAATAGTGCCAGTACAGCTTACGCGGACACTGGTAAAACGTGTGGTGACGGGACCACGAGAATGCGAACTCATTGACGAGTTCGGTTGTCATGCGCGAATGCGCTGGCGCTGGAAGAACGGTATGCGGACGTCGGCGTCGCGGAATGCGAAGTAGCGGCGTTGCAGCTGTCCGCTGAGCGCTGCAGCTACCGGAATACGCAAGACGTCGGCCTCAAGCAGCTCGGCCGCCTGCGCGCGCGGAACAAAGCGCGCTTCAACAACTTTCGGGTCGGCAGACCTGGCCGGCGCGTTCGAGTCACGCTCGTCCACAAAAAACGTGCAATTGATCACGTGCAGGCCGCGACCCTCATCGAAGGACTCGCTCACGTACGCGAGCTCCCGAATCACGATCGCAAGTGACGTCTCTTCGAGAAACTCTCGTGCAGCCGTTTCCGCGATCGTTTCTTCGCGTTCCTGACGGCCGCCGGGGAGAGTCCACAATGGCTCAGGCTCGCCGTCGTAGCGGCAACGCACGAGCAACACCGTGTCGTCGCGCAGCAGCAGTCCGCTGCACAGTTGAATGTGACGCAAGCGTGCAGCTCGCGGAGTAGCTTCCACACGGCCTACATTCGGTCTGTCGTAAGAAAAACTTTGCAGTGAAGGGGCTACGCAGCACCCTTACTAGCGCACTGCGCAGGGCTCGCGATGGATTAGCCGTCCTTGCCCTCGCGGGCGGCGGAATCGCCCGGCTCCTGTGCCGGTCGCTTGCGGCCTTCCTCACCTTCGTCCTCACCCATTCCCGGGCTGTCCTCATATCCGGGTGACTTGTGCTGCGAGCCGGGAGCTCGCGGCTTTGGCTGTTGTGCCTTGCCGGGGTGCGGCTCTTCGCGCTCGACCACCGTCTGGTCGCGTTCCTGTTGCGGCGCCACGTCTTGGCCGCGTCTATCGGTTTCCATGCTTGGTCCTTTCGCTTCCGTCATGGGTGCTCGTGACAGTATACCCGCACTGTTATGGCATCACACCGCCACAAAATCATGGCGGAAATGGATGGACCAGTCGAAAATCTACTGCGGCGTGTTCTTTTCCTTGAGGAGGCCAGTGTCGTATGCAACGATTAGGTTTGGTTATTGGGTTGTGCGCTCTGCTGCTGTGCGCTGCACCGGCGGCCGTGCGAGCCGACGACGACCCTAGCGCTCCCGCGGCCTACGCGAAGTGGGTGGTGGGTGCGGACGGTCAGCATGGGCTGTTCACCTTGTGGCGCAAGCACGATCACGTGTACATCGAGATCGCTGCGGCGCAACTAGGGAAGGACTACGTGCAAAGCGCAGCGCCGCAAAACGGCCTGGGTGGCTGGGGCCTGGTGGCAGGCGAGGACATGTTCGCCCCGACCCGGCTGATCCGCTTCGCGCGCAACGGCAACAAGATCGTCATCACCTGGCCTAATACGTTCTTCTCCGCGCCGCACGACCAAGCGCAGCAGCGTGCCGTCGACCGTTCTTTCTCGCCTTCGGTGGTGGCGCTGGCGCCCATCGTGGCGCTGGACGAGACAGAAACGAAAATCGTGTTCGACGCGTCGCCGTTTCTCGACGACGTGCTCGGCATGACCGCCGTCCTCAAGCAGAACTTGGGCACCAAAGATCCGGATCAAACCTACCGCCTCGACGCTGCGCGCACGTTCTTCGGACCGAGCAAGGCATTTCCGGAAAACGTGATCATCGAAGCCGATCAAACCTTCGCTGCAGACAATCCGCAGGTCGTTGACACCGTGCCGGATCCGCGCAGCGTGCAACTGCGCGTCGTGTACAACATCGCTCAGCCGCCGGACAGCAACGATTACATGCCGCGGCTGGCCGACGACCGGGTCGGTTACGTCACCGCGCCGGTCTTCACGTTCGGCGACGACCGCCGCAAGAACCGCAACTTGTTCTACATCATCCGCTGGAACATGCAGCCCTCCGATCCCACGAAGCGCATTTCGCCCGCCAAAAAACCGTTGATCTTCTACGTCGCCAACACGGTGCCGGTCGAGTACCGCCAAACGGTCAAAGATGCGCTCTTACAATGGAACAAAGCCTTCGAGCGCATCGGTATCAGCGACGCGGTGCAAGTGCGCGATCAGCCGGACGACCCCACCTGGGATCCGGAAGACATCCGCTACAACGTGGTGCGCTGGGAAACGAGCGCGGCACCCGCGTTCGGCGCCGAAGCGCAATGGATCTACGACCCGCGCACCGGTGAAGAGTTCCATACCGGCATCCTGATCGAGGCGGACGAGCTGCGCGGTGGATTTACGAACTGGCAATACTTCGTGTTGCCGGCGCGCGCCAAGAGCGCAAAGAGCTTCGCGGGCCCGATGGATGCGAGTTACGCGCTGGGCCGCCAGGCCGAGGCCAACTTCGGCCGTGTCGCGCTCGACCTCATGGGCGGGCCGATGAACTCGGACACCGAGGCGCAATTCACGAGGGATCTGCTGACCTCGACCGTGTTGCACGAATCCGGTCACGATATGGGATTCCAACACAACTTCATCGGTTCGGAGGCTTACACGGCGAAACAGCTGCAGAATCGCGCCTTCACGCAGCGCATGGGCGTGGCGACTTCGGTCATGGAATATGCGCCGCTCAACGTGTGGCCCAAGGGAACGGGCCAAGGCGATTACTGGCAAACGGTGCTCGGACCATACGACTACTACGCTATCAAATGGGGCTACGCGCGCATCCCCGGCGCGCGCACACCGGGTGACGAGCTGCCCACTCTCGGGCGCTGGGCGTCGGTGTGGTCGAACCCGCTGTACAAGTTCGCAAGCGATGAAGACGTGGCATGGTTCGGCGGGCACGCCATCGATCCGCGCGTCAATCAAGACGACCTGACGAACGACACGCTTGGATGGTGCGGCAGTCAGCTCGACCTCACACACCACCTCATGCAAGCGGTCGATCAGCGCTGGCCCAAACCTGGGCATTCGTACACGGAAGCACGCGATGCGTTTGGCTGGGTGTTCATCCGTTACGCCCGCTGCGCGCAGATGACCGAGCACTACATCGGCGGCGAGTACATCTCGCGCGCCCATCGTGGCGATCCCGGTGCCGGCGTGCCGCTGCAAGCCGTTTCGCGCCAGGACGAGCAGCGCGCCTTCGGCATGCTGGACCGCTATCTGTTCGCCGATCAGGCCTGGAACTTCTCACCCAACCTCTTGAACCACATGGTGTATGAAGAGCAGTCGCCCGTCTGGGGCGGCTCGTGGGCATACAACCCGGATGCGCGGCATGACATGCCCGTGAGCCAGCTCGCACAGTTCGCACAAGCCAACGCGCTCGGGCAGATGTTCGCGCCGCTCATGCTGCAGCGCTTGGACGACCTGGCCATGAAGAACGCGCCCGGGAAGACGATGAGTCTCACCGACCTCTTCGACTGGACGCAAAACAGCGTGTTCGGCGATCTGCGCGCGCGGGGTCCGGCCACGCAAGTGCGGCGCAATCTGCAGCAGTCCTATGCCCGCATGCTCGTGGCGTTGTGGCTGCAACCCGATCCGGGCACGCCGTACGACGCGCAGTCGCTGGCGCGCGCGAAGCTCGTGCAGCTGCGGTCGGACGTGCACGCCGCCTTGAACCGCGGCGGGTTGGACGAACTGCAGCGAGCGCATCTAGAAAATCTGGAGACGGTGGTCGCGCGCGCGCTCGACACGCGCAACGTGATTCCGCCGATTCCTTCGCAGTGACGTAGGCGCCCCCGTGCGAGGGCGCATTTCTCGGACCGGCCGCGCGGCCGGTCCTTTTTTTACGGGGTAAGCGCTTGCGTATCTGTAAGCCTTGCGCGTGCCGAAACGAAGCCACAAGGCGGCTGCGGCGGGGGCTAGCACGCGGGCAACCGCTCGCGAGCTCGCCATTCTCAATGCGATCGCCGAAGAACTCAACAGCGCCGCCGACGTGCGCCGGGCGCTGGAACGCACCCTTGCGCTGGTAACCGATCTGCTGGGGTTGCGCGCCGGCTGGGTGTGGCTGCTCGATCCCGAGACGCAGCAGTTCTACCACGCGGCGTCGCAAAATCTCCCTCCTTACTTACAAGAACCGGTGCGCATGACGGGCAGCTGGTGCACCTGCATCGATGAGTTTCGCTCGGGCGCGCTGACGCCGAAGAACATCGACGTCATCGAGTGCAGCCGCCTGCAGCCGGCCGTGAAGAAGAAGGCCATAGCCCTGACCCATGGCCTGCGTTATCACGCGAGCATCCCGCTCTTCGCTCAAGACAAGCCGATCGGCATCATGAACGTCACCGGGCCGGCGTGGCGCAGGCTGTCGCCGGACGAGCTGCGCCTCTTGGCCACCATCGGCTACTACGTCGGTGTGACGGTCGAGCGGGCCCGGCTAGCTGCCGAGGGAGCCCGCTTGGCGCGCGCCGAGGAACGTGCGCGCATCGCGCGCGAGATCCACGACACCCTGGCGCAAGGTTTGACAGGCATCGCATTGCAGGTGGAAGGCGCACTGCAGCAGCTGGAGCGTGACCCGGCCAAGGCGCGCGTGAGGCTGGAGCGGGCGCTCGCAGTATCGCGCGACAGTCTGGAAGAGGCCCGGCGTTCGGTGCTGGGTTTGCGCGGCTCGCCGCTCGAGGGCAAGACGCTTGCTGAAGCGCTGAACAGCTTGGGCCGTACGTTCACCTCGGAAACGGGCGTGCGCGTCGTGCTGCGCATGCGCGGCTTGAAACCAATCGCGCCCGCAATCGAAGCCGAACTATTCCGTATCGCGCAAGAGGCGCTCGCAAACGTCCGCAAGCACGCCAAGGCGAAATCGGTCACGGTCACGCTCAAAACAACCGGCCGCGGCGCAAGCTTGTCGGTGGCAGACGATGGGCAAGGACTAGCGATGCGCAAGCCGTCCACAAGCGGTCACGGCATCGTCGGGATGCAGGAGCGCGCACGGCTGGTAGGCGGTACGCTGACCATCAACTCGCGCGCCGGCCGCGGAACGAATGTCGCGGTGAACGTTCCGCTGGAAAGTCCCGCGGCATGAGCGCATGATCCGCATCGCGATCGTGGACGACCATCCCGTCGTGCGCGAAGGGCTCAGTTCGATACTTGAAGACGAGCCGGACTTCACCGTGGTGGGCGCGTTCGGTTCGGCGGAAGAGCTGCTCGCCGAGGTCGCCACGCGCGCGCCGGACGTCGTGCTCCTGGATCTCGAGCTGCCCCGCATTGACGGCGTGGAAGCGATCGCACGCCTTGCGCGCGTGCTCCCGGCGGCGAAAGTTATCGTCTTCACCGCCTACGACAGCGGTGAAAAGATTCTCGGCGCCGTGCGAGCCGGCGCGAAGGGGTACATGCTCAAGGGTGCGCCCGCCCAGGAGATCGCGCAGGCGATCCGCCAGGTGCATGCCGGAGGATCGCATCTCGAATCGGGTATCGCGGCGAAAATTCTAGCGGCTGCGGCTGCGCCGAAAAGCGAACAGCTCAGCGAACGAGAGCGTGAAGTGTTGGCGCTGGTCGGCCAAGGCTATTCGAACAAGCGAATCGCCCAGCGGTTGGCCATTTCCGAGCGCACGGTGAAGTTTCACGTCGCCTCGATATTCGGCAAGCTGGGTGCAGACAATCGTGCGCAGGCGGTCGCGTTGGCGACGCAGCGCCGCCTCATTTAGAACCTTCATACCGTAGGCAAACTCGAGCGACCGCCCTGGCCGAAGGTACAGGTGGCGACGGTCCGGCTGGACGGCGCACGATAGCCTCCTTTTGGCGCACACTAAAGTGACAAGCCAACATCTCGGAGGAACGTACATGCAACACAGTGGTTCGGTCGCGCTCATCACCGGCGCATCGCGCGGGCTCGGGTTTGCCGTAGCCAAAGAGT
>DATGHT010000172.1:0-2238 GCA_035307865.1 Candidatus Eremiobacteraceae bacterium
TCTACGACGAAGCGACGCAGGCTCGTGCGATCGAAGAGGTCGTGCGCGCGTTTGGCAGTGCGGGCCTTGTGGTCGAAAAGCTGACGTATTCACCGCTCAAGGGACCGGCCGGCAATATCGAGTTCCTGATAGGCGCACGCGCGCGTGAAGACGGCGCGGAACTGCGTGCCCCAGGCACGGGTGCCGAACTCGACATAGCGGGGGTCGTACGTAAAGCCCACGAAGCGCTTGATTGATGGCGCATCGGAAGATTTCCAGTCTGGCGCTCTACGTTGACACGCGGCGCGAAGCACCCATCGCGGCGGCCAAGACGATCGCGGGCATCGCGGAAAAAAACGGAGTGGGGCTCTTGCTGCCCCCGCAGCAAGCCAAAGCGCTTCACCTCAACGGTGGCAACGCCGCCGGATCGTTTCCGCAGTCGGCCGACCTGTTGGTTTCGCTCGGCGGTGACGGCACGCTCTTGCGGGCGGCGCATCTGGCCGGTCCGCTCGGCATTCCGATCGTGGGCGTCGATTTCGGACGCGTGGGATTCCTGGCGGCAGTGGGGCCGCAAGAGTACGGCGCTACCATCACCGCTCTTTTGCAGCACGGCATCGAGACCGAGCCGCGCTTAGCCCTGCAAGCGCAGGTCGCGGGCTCGGAGCGAAGTTATTACGCGGTGAATGACGTGCACATCGATCGCAAGCACCACGGGAAGATCATCCACTTCGATATTCATATCGGCGGCGAAGCGATCGCCACGATCCCCGCGGACGGGATCATCGTCGCCAGCCCCACCGGTTCGACGGCGTATTTCCTATCCGCCGGAGGCCCGATCATGTCTCCGACCTTGCAGGCGGTGGGCATCACGCCCATCTGTCCGCACACGCTTTTTTCGCGACCGCTCATCGTCAGTGCGGATGAGACGATCGAGATTTCGTTGCCGCGGGAGAGTTCGGGCACGCAGCTATTCGTCGACGGCCATCCGGAAGAAGAGTTGGCGGCCGGCACGAGCGTGAAGATCGTGCGCGCACAAAAGCCGGTCGAGTTCGTCCGTCTCAATGAGCGCTACTTTTTTCAAACATTGGAGCGCAAGCTCCATTGGGGGACGTCGCTCAAGCGTTCTCTGGAACGAGAGCCGAACGCGACTTAGACTTCCTCGCTCGGCACGGGATTGCCGGCCAGGAGGTCCTCCAGGGTCTTCACCAATTTGCCGGCGTCGGCCGTTTTTGCGACATAGAGATCCGCGCCGGCGTGTTTGCGCCAATAGGTGTCGGTCGTTTCGCCGAGCGCGCTCATAAGCACCACGGGTGTCTTGGCGTGCTTGGGGTTGTCCTTGATTTGCCGGCAAAGTTCGTAGCCGTCCATCATCGGCATGATGACGTCGGCGAGCACGACGTCCACCGGTTCGCTACCAAGCGTTTTGAGGGCCGACCGCCCGTCGATGGCCGTCAGCACGCGGAAACCCCCGCGGACCAGCGCAAGCTTCAAGTGGAACGATTGGGTGACGCTGTCGTCGACGAGCAAAACCGTTTTGCTCATGGGGCCGTCCTTTCAGGCTTTTCAAAAAGCTCCCGCAGGCTTTGAGCGATGCGGCGGGGATCGCCGAATGTTTCCACGGCTCCCAAGCGTCCGGCAGCATCCGGCATGCCGAACACGGTGCAGCTACGTTCGTCCTGTGCGAATGTCTTGCCGCCTTTGGAGCGGACTTTGAGGAGACCGGCGGCACCATCCTTCCCCATTCCTGAGAGCAGCACGCCGGCGCAGCGCGAGCGATAGATCTCGGCAGCTGACTCGAAGAGCGCATCCGCGGATGGTGCGATGTGCCCGCGGCCAGGCGCGGCCGCCCGCACGGAAAGCGAGTCCCCCGCTTTCAAGATGAGGTCAGCCGCGGCGGGGGCGATGTAACCATGTCCTGGTTCGAGCCGGTCACCGTGGCGTGCAAGTTTCACCGGAATCGGCGTCTCTTGATTCAGCCAGCGGACTAAGCCCTCGACGAAGGGCGCGGCTATGTGTTGCACGATGATGACCGGCGCAGGAAAATCTGTGCCCAAGCCGTTGAGCAGCTCGACGAGCGCCGTCGGTCCGCCGGTGGAAGCGCCCACGACGACGCAATCGACCGCAGTGCCGTTGGCGGCCGCGCGGCCTCGCGACGGACGTGCCGCCAGCGGGCTGTGTGTCGGGACCGCTTGGGTGGCGGCGAGCGAAGCGATCCGCTCGTTAAGATCGTCGAAGAAGCCGCGCAGCGACGCCGCATCG
>DATGHT010000173.1:0-4510 GCA_035307865.1 Candidatus Eremiobacteraceae bacterium
CTCTGCGATCGCATGGACGAGCCGCCGGGCGCGCCGGCAGACGACGACTAGCTCACTCGCCTTGCACGCCGGGAACGGTCTGTTTTTTGGCCTCCGGCGAGCGCAGCTCCAAAAGCTCGGGTACGGTGACGAAGCGATAGCCCTCGCGCTGCAACGCTTCGACGATCAGTTTGGTCGCCTCGACCGTGTTGGCGCGATTGCCGGGCCGTCCGCGGTTGCCGTCGTGCAGCGTGATGATGCTGCCGTCTTTCACAAAGGGCAGGACCCGATCGCGAATGACTTGCGGCGCGGGCTGCTGCCAATCGCGCGGCAGCGGCACCGACCACATGATCACCGTGTAGCCGAGTCTATGCGCCACGTTGAGCACGGCGTAATCGCGCGCGCCGAAAGGCGGACGGAACAGCCGTGTCCGCACCCCCGCGACGCTTTGAATGACCGCGTCGGTGCGCTCGATTTGCCGCGCGATGTGCGCCGAGCTTTCGAGCACTAAGTGCGCGTGGTCCCAGGTGTGGTTACCGAGCGCGTCCCCGTCGCGCACTTCCTCGCGCACGACGCCGGGATTGCGCTCCACTGCGCTGCCCACCACGAAGAACGTGGCGACGACGTGGCGGGTATGGAGATATTCGACGATCTGATTCGTATACGGCGGATTGGGACCATCGTCAAAGGTGAGCGCGACGACCTTTTGCTGCAGCGGCACGCTCGTCACCGTGCGGCCGAAGGTCTGGCTGAAGGGGTTCTCCAGGATGTACCACAGCGCGGCTAAGAGCAGTACGCCCAGGACACCCAGCAAAGCGAATAGCCGCCAATTACGACGCAACACGGTCAGTGGTTTTTCGCCGGGTGCAAGCTCGGTTTTGGATTGGCGGCGATCTCGGAACGAATGAGATCCTCAGCTTGCAACACGCTTGGCGGACCGAACGCGCGAATTTCGTCGACGATCTGCTGATAACGTGGGTCGCGCAAGGAGCGGCCGGCCGAACCTACCCGCGCCAGGTTGAGGCGTTGCATCGATTTGGCCGGCATCCGAATTTGAAATTCTTCAGCTTTCGTGGTGGCCCAGTAGTGCGGGTCTGAAAATCCGAACGCGCGGCTCCCCCCTTGATCGCCCAGCGTTTGCGCAACCTCGACGACGTACTCGTCGTTTGGATGCGTCCGAATGGGCTTGTCGTCGAGCTCCCAGATGCCGTCGGCTCCCAGCTGTTGGAAGAGAAAGGTGGCGTTGGGTCCGGACAGCGGCACGTTGAACTCTTTCGTGAGCGTGCCGTCACGGTTGCTCGCCGAGTAAAACATGGTGACGGCACCGTTGTTGTTGGTGATGCGATAGGTCTCGGATCCGATCGGACCTTTGGTGAGATAGCGCTGCATGGAAACGTTCCAAGTGCTGTTGGCATTGAGCACCTTGTCGACTTGCGGTTCGGTCGTCAAATACGGGCGCAGAAAGAATACGTATCCCGCCGCCGCGAGGATCACGCAAATGGCGATGACCAGCCAGGATCTGCTCTTCTCGTCCACTTTTACTACGCCGTCGCCCCGAGATAGATGATGGTCATGAGGGCCCGGTAGGCCTGCAGCATATCGGCCCCCGTAAAGCCGACGCGGCGCGCGCCCAGCCGCGTGAATCCCGGAACCCATTCCATGACGTCGGCCTGCGCGGTCTTTTGCGTGTCGACCTCAAGCGAGATCGGCGATTGCAGGTTCAATGGTTTTGCATCGGACAGGCCGGCGGCGTCTGCACCCGCCGCCCGGATCAGGCCACACACGGCGGCCGGTGCGAGACAGTCGGCGGCGTAATAACTCATGCTGTTCTTTGTTTCTACGCGTTGCGCCCAGGGAATGTTGCGCGCAGCTTCCGCAAGTGTCGTCCTGTCGCCCGAAACGAGTGCGACAGGAATAGCAAAATGCCCGGCTAGTGCGGCGTTGATCGTCAGCTCGCCGACGACCGCTCCGTTGAGGCGGCACTCGAAGATCACGCGCGGGCTGTACGTATGACCCATGACCGCCTCCGCATCCCCAATGCCGCCGTGATAACCGATGAAGTACGCAGCCGCAAAACCGCCCGCTTGAATGCCCTGCAGCATGTAGTACGGCTTGAAGCTGCCGGTCACAAGCTCGATGCGCGGGTCCAATTGGTCCGGGATCAAGTTGCGCATCCTGGAGTGGGCATCGTTGACCACTACGCGCTGGATGCCCGCAGCAAACGCGCCTTGCGCCGCAGCGTTGACCTCGGCCGTGTAGATCTCGCACGCGCGCCGGTACTGCCACGAATCGCTCGGCCGGACTTCGTCCCAGTGCACGAGGGTGGCGCAACCTTCCATGTCCGCGGAAATGAAAACACCCGCCTTGTTTGGGCTCGCGTTCATTCCCGCCTCGGTTCGTGCCGCTGCGAAGTGCATCCTAGGCTTTTGCGCCATAAGAGGTCGCCTGCCCGAAAGCGAATGCACGCTCCCATGCAGCCCATCACGTCGCGTTGGAACAACCAGCTCCTGGTCGCAGATGGAGCGATGGGCACGCTGCTGCTCAACCGCGGTGCAGACGTCGCGGCGTGCGTTGAAGTCTTGAATCTCGACGAACCCGCAGCCGTGACCAGCACGCACCGCGACTACCTGGCAGCCGGCGCGCAAATTCTCGAAACCAACACGTTTGCAGCCAACCGCGTGAAGCTCGCCGCACACGAGCAGAAAGCGCGCTTGAGCGAGATCAACACCGCCGGCGTGGCCTTGGCGCGCGCGGCCGCCGGGGATCGTGCGTATGTTGCCGGGTCGATCGGGCCATTGGGAGCACTGCTGCGACCGCTGGGCATTGTTGGAGACGACGAAGCCATCGATATATTCGGCGAGCACATCGCAGCGCTCGCCGCCGGAAAACCCGACCTCCTCATCCTGGAGACGTTTGGTAGCGCGCGCGAGCTGCTGCTTGCACTGCGCGCTGCGAAGAAAGTAGCGCCGCGCCTTCCGCTGCTTGCCTCACTCTCGGTCATGGAAGACGGCAAGACGCCCGGCGGTGATCCGCTGCGGTCGGCCTGGGAGCGATTGCACGATGCCGGTGCGGACGCTGTCGGCATCAACTGCGCGGTTGGACCGCAAGCGGTATATGATGCGCTCGCGCCTTTAGCCGGCCGCTTCGACATTCCGATCAGCGTCATGCCCAACGCCGGCTATCCCCAGCAGCTCGACGACCGTACCGTATACGAATCGTCACCCGCCTACTTTCATGATTTTGCACGCCGTTTCGCAGAGCTTGGCGCGAGCATCATCGGCGGCTGCTGCGGCACGACTCCCGCGCACATCGCCGCGATTGCACGTGCGATCGGCGGGAGCCCTCGGCAAACCCCGGCGCCCATTGAACTCGAGCTCCCACGAGCGCCGGTAACCGTGCGCAGCGCGAGCGCGGCGCGGCCGGCTACGACTGCCTTTGAAACCAAACTTGGCAAGTCGTTCGTGCTGACGGTTGAAGTGTCGCCCCCGCGCGGAGCGTCCGCCGACGACAGCGTTGCCGCTGCGAGAATCCTCGAAGCTGCCGGCGCCGATGCGGTCGACATCTCCGATAACCCGACCGCGCGTTTGCGCATGTCTAGCACCGCGTTGGCGCACTTGATCATGCGCGAAACCCGCCTGGCCACCATTTTGCACATGACGTGCCGCGATCGCAATCTTTTGGGTTTGCAAAGCGAGTTGCTGGGCGCAGCGGCGCTGGGCGTAAGCGCGATCCTGGCACTGACAGGAGACCCGAGCAACGTGGGCGATTTCCCGAAAGCCACGTCGGTGTTCGACGTCACCGCGGTCGGCCTGACCGAAATCGTGCATGCGCTCAACCAGGGCAAGGATCACGCGGGCAATGACGTGGGCGCACCAACGCGTTTTCGAGTGGGCGTGGCGGTCAACCCGACCGCGACGAATCTCACCGCCGAGCTTGCCAAGTTTGACGAAAAGATCGCCGCGGGCGCGGATTTTGCGATGACGCAACCGGTTTTTGATATCGCCGCCAGCCAGCCGTTCCTAGAGCTCGCGGCGCAGCGCCGCCTGCCGGTCATCGTCGGCGTGCTCTTGCTGCGCAGCCATCGCAATGCCGAGTTTCTGCACAACGAAGTGCCTGGCATGAGCGTGCCGGATGCGATTCGCGAACGCATGCGGCGAACGAGCGACGGATCCGCCGAAGGCATTGCGATCGCAAGCGAGTTACTCGTGCAGCTTGCAGGCACGCCAGGCGTTGGCGGTGCGTATCTTCTGCCGCAGGAGCGCTACGAAGCAGCCGCCGAGGCGATGGCGCGGGCGCGCGGAGCCTTGCCGGCCGTTTCGCGCTAACCGTCTGCTTGCCGGCCTGCGCGGCTAGGGCTCAGGCTTGCGCGGCATGCGCTCCATGAAAAGATCGCGATCGGTGAGCGGTTTGTAGTCCTTGCGAACTTGCGGCTTACTGTATTCGTCTGCGAGGTCGAGCGCTTCGCTCATAAGCGCGCCTTCTTTGGTATCCGCTTGTGGTTCGCTCGCGGCGCGAACTTCCGGTGGTGTCG
>DATGHT010000174.1:0-4008 GCA_035307865.1 Candidatus Eremiobacteraceae bacterium
CGATACGCTGGAAAATGCAATCCGCGCCAACGTCAAAAACGTGGTGGCGCAGTTGCACGCAAGCTCCTCAATCCTTGCCGAACACGTCGCTTCAGGCAAGCTCCAGATCACGGGCGCTCGCTACGGATTGACCGATGGTCTCGTCACGTTGGTTCACTGACGACGTCGTAGACGAGCACACCGCCGTGCACCCGCGCGCCATCCGTAATGCGGTGTGCGACAAGCTTGCCGTCATGGAATAGGTCCTGCACGTCCATTCCTTGCGTGAGCACTGCTGCGTCGGCGATGAGCCGGCGGTGACAGCGCCACCACAGGCTCTCCGAGCACATGATCGCGGTGGCGGCTGCTGCAGCTTCAGCGACGAGCACGTCAAAGGCATGCCAAAATTGCGGCGTTTGCATGTAGTCGGCGTAGCCGCGGAATGCGCGGTGGCGCAGAGCGACGTTGTTGGAGTCCGCGCGCGGTTTGCGAAAGCCGCCCAGCTCCGGTTCCCAGCGGTAGGACAGCCCAGCTGCCGGCAGCGATCGCTGGAGGGCTTCGCGCTGAAACTGCGGATTGCGAAGGCTCTTGGGTATCGTGCGGACGTCCACGACATGCTCGATACGGGCGCGGGTTAGCAGTTCCAAGAACGCATGAATCGGAAGCGTGCCGTGCCCCAACGTTACCAAGCGGGTATTGCCACCCGCTCGCCTTAGGTCGTTAGTCTTAGTCTGTGACATGGATCAAATTCATAATTCCCACTTTGCAACTTCTAGAACGCAGTCGCAGGTTGCACTACTCGATTTGAGAACATCGCTGCACGAATTGCCCGTCAAATCTTTGATCGCCGCCGAATCATGCACGAGCGTTTGAAGATCATGGTAGGCGTCTAATTCTGCTTCCCTGACTACCTGAGGAGTCACTATGGCTTATCCATGGAGTGTAAGTCGTTTACTCAAGTTGAGTATATCGCTCAGCGCCGTCGTCGCGGTGCTCGCGCTGTCGAGCACCACGTCGGGCGCGGTGAGCGTCGTGCAGTCCAAGAACGTCTTCCAGAAAACATCCAAGACGGCCGTGATCCAGCACCTCGGTGGCGTGAATCCAGCGCAAGTGCATCGCTTCACCGTGATCCTGAAGAATCCGACGGCGGCAGATGCGAATCATGTGTCTACCTATTTCCGGGGTTTCGGCATTGCGGTGACGATCTCGCCGGACAATCACTTCCTGCACATGGTGAGCACGTTCGCGCGCAGCGCGGCGGCCGCCAACACCCAATTCGAGCGCGTGAAGATCGGCACGGAAACGCTCACGCGCACGACCCATAGCCCGCAATTCCCTGCCGACATCGCATCCCGCGTCGTTGGAACGTCCATCAACCCGGGGCCGCGCGCGCGCGCGCAAAACGTCCGGCCGCAAGCCGAGGTCGTGGGGCCGCAAACAGGCTACGGTCCGGGGGACTTGGCGAATGTGTACAATTTCAACGGGGTCTACTCGTCGGGCATCGATGGCAAAGGCGAAACCGTCGACATCGCGGCCTGCTTCAACATCGATCCGAATGACATCGCGTTCTTTCAGACGTTCTACGGCCTGCCGAGCAACCCGGTCAACGTCATCCACGTCGACGGTACCCTTGACCAGTTCGGGAACGTTCCGCCGGCAGATCTCGAACCGACCCTCGACGTCGAACGCGTCATGTCCCTCGCACCGAATGCAAAGATCAACTTGTACGTGGTGCCGGACTGCCTCATCTCGCAGTTCGTGGACATGTTCGCGGAGATCGCTGAGGATGGCCATGCGGTCGCGATGAGCACCTCATACGGCCTTTTTGAAGCCGACTATGCAGTTGCGGGCATCGGTGACCTCTTAGTTGCGCAAAGCGCAGCGCTGCAGGGTGTCGCGGATGCTCACATCGCATCGTTCGCCGTGTCAGGCGACAGCGGTTCGTGGGGTGATTCTCTAACAACCGGTCTCACCAACTTCCTGGATGTCCTGTACCCGGCATCCGACCCGAACGAGATCTCCGTGGGCGGTACCACGCTCGAGGAGAGCGTGATCCAGACCAGGCTGTTCGAGTACGGGTGGGGTGGCAGCGGCGGCGGGGTGAGCGGGATATTCCCGATCAGCTCGTGGCAAGCGGCCACGCCGGGAGTCGCATCGGGCCTGTTCAAGAACCTGCCTGACGTTGCGTACGACGGCGATGGCAACACCGGCGTGGCAACGGCGTTCCTCGTCAGCATCCCGCCGCCGATTTTCCCGGTCGGCGGCACCAGCGCGAGCTCACCATCGTGGGGTGGCATCGCAGCACTCATCGCTGAGAACCGTCAAAAGCATGGGCACGCCTTGCTCGGCAGCAAGCTCGCGCAGGCGTTATACGCGGTGCGCAACTCCGGCGGATTCACCGACATCACGGTCGGCACGAATGGCTACTTCGCCACTCACGCCGGCTTCGACAACGTCACGGGGCTCGGCGTGCCCAACGGCGTCAAGCTCATCAAAGCACTCCAGTAGATTCAAAAGGCAAAGGGGCGACAGCGATGTCGCCCCTTCTTTTTGCTCGCAGCGCGCGGCGATCTAGTACGGCGTCGGGGTTGCGTTCGGTCCGGGTGTCGCCTCGACAGGCGGCGGTACGCGCGAGTGCTGCGCTCCTTGGAACGGCGTGTCCTTGCCGTTCAGGGTGATGGTGCCGAACATATCCGCGATGCCGTCGATCACCGCATCGATGGAGCCAACGACGACATCAGGCTTGTCGGCGCGCTTGAGATCGAGTTTCAGATGCGATCCGTCGCGCGTGCCGCTCACCACGTAGGTCGTCTTTTTGTCGTATTGCCACACGCCGCTGACTTTGCCAATGAGGTCGGTGAGCTTCATCGTTGAATAGGACGGCAGGTCGTCGCGCGGTTGCATGATGACTTGCCAGGTGCCGTTGGTGACCTGTTCGACCGGCATGTAGGGGGTGGGAGGATTCGTTGGAGACGGCGAGGGTGAGGGAGCCGGCTTGGCGGCGGCGCTCGGTCGTGCGGTGGGGGCGGAAAAGATCAGCACGACCGCAACCGCAACCGCGAGGAATCGTAAGAGGTGAGGCATACGCGTGAGAGCTCCTTCGATGCGCGCAAACTTTACGAATGAGGAACGCTGCAAGTCGTTCCGCCGTTACGGTGCAACCGCTCCAAAGCCTGTCACCGGCATGCTTTTCGCAACTAACCTTTAATTGTACGACCACTGGGCCGGGGCGCCCTTGCAGCGATTCGCGGAAACGGGCTACAGAACACTGCGTAATTCCTCATGCATCATCTATAGCGACGGCGGCGCGCGTGGCAATCCCGGACCTGCCGCGGCAGGAGGCGTCATCGTCGCTGCGGACGGCAGTTTCATCGAGGAGGTCAGCGACTTCCTCGGCATCACGACCAATAACGTAGCCGAATATCAAGCGCTCATCCTGGTTCTGCGCAAAGCGTTGGATCTCGGCTGTGAAGATGCGACCGTCAAGCTGGACTCGGAGCTCGTGGTGCGACAGCTCAATGGCGAATATCGCGTGAAAGACGCCAAAATGATCCCGTTACACGCCCAAGCGCGCTCGCTCTTGCGCCGCTTCGCAACCGTCAAAGTGACGCATGTCCGCCGCGAGCAGAACAAAAGAGCCGATGAATTAGTTAACGCGGTGTTGGACGCACGCGCGGCCAGCCTCAAAGAAGCGAAGGAGCTCTAAGGTGAGAGATGTCAAGGCAGCCAACGGCTTTGTCGTCGCGCGAGTCGACGCGTCGGGCTTCGTCACGCTTGGTCCTGAACCGGGTCCCACCATCGGCCGCGTGAGCACCAGCGGTGAAATCTACGACGACGACGCTGCAGTGCATCTGGTGGGCCGTGTCAGCGGCGAAGGCACGGTCATCGACACCGAATACCAAACGCTCGGCAAGGTGGACGCTTGGGGGCACGTGTACGACCAATCGGGTTCGATCGTCGGTAAAGTGGAAAAGCCGGTCGATGCGGGCGTTTTGATTCTGCTCGCGGCGCGAACTTCCGGTGGTGTCG
>DATGHT010000175.1:0-3001 GCA_035307865.1 Candidatus Eremiobacteraceae bacterium
TGCATGACGCCTTTCACGAAGGCCGGCAAGAGCTGGATGTATGGCCGCGCGATGAGCGCGACCAACATCGAGAGAACGAAAATCGCCAAGATAGGGACGTGGTTGCGCACGTAGCGCAGCCCCTCTAGCGTTTCTTCCAAAATGCCGGGCCGCTCTTTGCCGGCGATGGGCGGCTTGGGCGTCATCAACGCAAGTGCGAGCAGGACGGCGCCGTACGACAATGCGTTCAAATAAAAACACGCCGCTACGCCCACCGTACCCACCAAGATGCCGCCGATGGCGGGGCCGATGATTGCGGGGCCGTTGAAGGCGGCGGAGTTGAGGCCGATCGCGCTCATGAGCTCGCGCGGCCGAACCAGCAGCGGAACCATCGACTGGCGGGTAGGCGCGTCGAATGCCGAGCCGCCGGACGAAAGCGCGGCGAGCACCATCACGTGCCAAATCTTCACGACGTGAAACTGCGAGAGCACTGCGAGCGCTAGTCCGCTCAGTCCAAGGACCATTTGGCTCACGATCAGGATGCGGCGCCTATCGAGTCGGTCGGCGATCGTGCCGGCGAATCCTGACAACAGCACCACCGGGATCGACCGCACGAAGCCCACCAGGCCCAAGTAGAAGGGCGCCAACGCCGGACTCGGGGACAGCTCGACCACGAGCCAGCCCTGCGCCAGCGAAGCCATCCAGCTGCCCGTGTTCGAAACGATGAGTCCGAACCACAGCAGACGGAACTCACGGTACGAGAACGCGCCGAAGCGCCGCGGAGCGACCGGTGCTGCAAGCTCTGGATCCTTCCCTGAATCTTCTTGCAGCCCCATCACGCCGTGCTTTGGACCCGGGCCGGTTAACTCCCCGTAACGCCAATGGCCGCCGGTAAAACAGAAACGATCGAGCCTGAGGCTCGATCGTTTACTGTTAGGTCGATGGCACTTTCCCCGCGCTTGCGAATCTCACTCTCCGGTCAGTAGATTCGTTTGCGTGGCTTAACCGGGACGCGATCCCCGGAGCCATCACCTGGCTTAAAGCCAGATCCCCAACGGTAGGGGTACCATTTCCGAGAAGTTCTGCTCTCTACGCTTGCAAACGTAGCATCCGTTGTTGCCTAACTTTCTCGGCACCGCGGTCGGTGTATTGGCAGTATACTAAGCCACCCATACGCGCGCAACGAAACGAGTGTTCGTTTTTGAAAAGAAATTGTGGACAGGACGCGCATACTGTGAATAACCTTGTGAACAATGCTGTGGATACTATTTTTGCTCGACAGCACGCGCGACCGCAGCTCGCAATACACGCAGTGCGAACTCCAATTGCTCGCTTGAAATGACCAGCGGCGGCGAGAGCGAGATGACGTTCGAAGCAGGACCGCTGGTCAAAACGAGCACGCCGCGCCGCATGGCTTCCAGCACGACTGCCCCGGCCATCGCCGAATCCGGCGCTTTCCCGTCGCGTACGAATTCAAGTCCCCACATGAGCCCACAGCCGCGAACTTCGCCGATCGTGCCCTGCGAGCTCGCTTTGATGTCCTCAAGCGTTTGCCGGATCGCCGGCTCGAGCGTCGCCGCTCGCTGCACCAGGTTCGCTTCGCGCAGTTCTGCGATGGAAGCAAGCGCTGCCTCACAGCCGGTCGGGTTTCCGAGGAACGTGCTCGTATGAATCGCTTCGCCGCCGGATTCCGGCCAGCGATCCATGACAGACGCCGTCCCGACGCACGCCGAGATTGGAAACCCGGACGACAGACCTTTCCCCACGCAGATGATGTCCGGGACGATGCCGGCGCGATCGCAGGCGAACCAATGCCCGGTGCGACCAAACCCTGTGAAAATCTCGTCTGCGATCAGCACCAGGTGCCGCTCGTCGCACAGCTTGCGCACTTTTTTCAGCCACTCGACGGGAGCGACCACATCGCCACCGCGTCCTTGGACGATCTCGACGATGACGGCCCCGATCGCCTGATCTTGCTCTACGATCTCGCGCAACGCCGCAAAGCAGCCCTCCGCGCAGCTGGGCTGCGATAGCTCGCTCGGGCAACGGTACGAGTACGGATAAGGCGCGCGCACGGCAAAATCGCCGAGTTGCTGCAAGAACGGCTCTTTGAAAATGCGCCGATCGGTCACTGCAAGCGCGCCATAGGTGAGGCCGTGATAGGCGCCGCTGAAACACACGACGCGAGGCTTGCCGGTTGCGACTGCGGCGGTTTTGAGCGCAGATTCGACCGCTTCCGCACCGCTGGAGGCAAAGATGACGCGTTTTGGCCCCGTTCCAGGCGTGACTTCGCAGAGCATTTTTGCCAAAGCCACTTTATTGCCCGTGGGGTAGACGTCTCCCATGCCATGCAGCAGACGGTGTGCTTGCCGTGCGACCGCATCGGCGACGCGCTCGTTGCTGTGACCGACGACCGCGACGCCGAACGCCGCAGTCAGGTCGACGTAGACGTTTTGATCGACATCGGTGACATTGGAGCCCAGCGCGCTCGACCAGAAAATCGGAAAATCCGCGCTCACGTACGTGATGTTGCGGCTCTCGAAGCGTCGCAGTTGCGCCGACAGCCGCCGGCTGTTCGGGCCCGGGGGCTGCACGACGATCTTGGCCAGCTGCCGTCCGTAGGGGAGAGAGCTCACGCCTGCTCGGTCTGAAAGTCGGCGATCGCCGGACGGTAACCAAAGGGCGGTGTCTGCATGGCGCCGGCGTCGCAGATGCGTCGCGCGCCCGCCCGCGCGAGCAGAACGAATTCGTCGGGCGGGATGCCCGCGGCTCCGATCGTTTCGAGCTTGGAACCAAGCGCGCGCGCAGCATCCGCAGCCGCTTCTATGCTCTCGCAGGGCATGACGACCACGATGCGGCCGAAGCCGGCACAAACAGGTGGCGCGCACGGCGCGACGCTTACGACGAAACCGGGGACGCCCTCGATGCCGGGGCCTACCAGCATCGTTCCCAACGCATGGGTCGCCGCGGGCAACGCATTCACTTGCAGGCGCCGGATCGTTTCAGCCAACGCGATCTTTTC
>DATGHT010000176.1:0-5901 GCA_035307865.1 Candidatus Eremiobacteraceae bacterium
AGTTGGGGATCGCCGACGCAGCGGTCGCGATCTTCGAATGCGAGCTTGATGGCTTCCACCCAGGCATGCACGAGCGCAGCGCTGTCGGACGCGGGCAAGTCGCGGCCGGCGAACGCCTGCCAGACGCGCTGTGCGATGAGCAATCCGATGCCTTGCGAATTGGGCGGCATCGTGACCGATTCGAATGCAAAGAACGGCGCGCGGATCGGGTCGCAGAAAAATCCGCGGTGGGCGGCAAGGTCCTCGAGCCGCAGCGGGCTGCCGATCCGCCGGCAATACGAGTCGATGGCGCGCGCGCCCGCGCCGGAATAAAACCAGTCGCGCCCCCCTTGCGAGATCGACCACAAGCTGTGCGCAAGTTGCGGCTGTTTGAAGATGCCGCCTGCCTGCGGTACCGGCTCGCCGCCGTAGATTCCACCCGCGCCCTCGTCAGTGCGCAGCAGCGCGTGATGGAGCGCCAGCGCATCGGCCAAACTGCGTGCGACCGGTGCGCCCCGCTCCGCATACTCGATCGCCGGCTGCAGCAGCTGTTCGAATCGCAAGGAACCGAAGCGTTCGTGCAGCGCGCACCATGCGTCGACCGCGCCCGGAACGGTCAGCGCCGCCAGCGCTCCGCGTTCGGGGATCGAACTCACACCCTGGCCGCGATACCATGGAATCGTCGCAAGTGCGGCCGCGGCCCCCGATGCGTTGTAGCCCCAAAGGCTTGCGTCCGACGCCTGATAGTAGAGCACGAAGGCATCGCCGCCGACGCCGGTCATGTGCGGGTACAGCACGCTCAACGCCGCGGCCACCGCGATGCCCGCATCGGCCGCATTGCCGCCGGATTGCAGCATGCGCACGCCGACCTGAGCCGCAAGCGCATGCGGTGCGCTCACCATTCCGTTCAGCGCGCGGGTGGCCGGCCGCAGCGCTACCAGCTGAAGCGGCACTTAGCGACCGGGCACGATGATGCGCGGCGCGCTTGCAGCGGCTGTCGCTTCTTCATCGAACGCAGTGGGTTCAAGCCTCAGAAACTCCTCGAACGGCACGATTCGTTCGCGCCGCACGAAAGCATGATGGCGCGCCTGCATCGCCGCGAGCACATCCTCTAGCGTACGAGAACCGAACGCGATCGGCCACGCCGGATAGATGAATGCAGCGCCGACCGCCAGCGCCCGCAACGCCACCGGCGATCCCGCGGCAATGAGTGCGTCCTGACGCTCGAGCGGCATCACTTCGATTGCAGGCGTTGCTGCATCGAGCGCTGAGCGGCAGCGCGCAAAACCACCCGACCACGATTCCAGCAGATAGAGCTCGGTCGCTGCGTCGACCCAGCCGCGCAGCAGCGCCTGCGCGGGCGGCGCCAGGAGCGGACCTCGCTGCGCCGCAAATTCGGCCGCGGCGGTCGGGCCATGGCGCTCGGCGCGATAGTCGAAGATCAAGTACTCGAGCAGGCGCGCGCCTTGCGCCGGGCTCAACGGCGGTCGCCAGAACGGAAAACGCTCGGCTGCCACTTTTTCCGGTGCCAACGCGGCGCGCCGCGCGGCAAATTGGCCTAGCTCGCGCAGCAGCGGCAGAGCGTGCGCCTCGAGTTGCGCTGCGAACCGTTCGCGTTCTGCCTCTTTCCCAAGACAGCAACGCTTGTATTTCTTGCCGCTGCCGCAGGGGCAGGGATCGTTGCGTCCGGGCCGTTGCATAGCGTCTTGACTTTCTGGCCGCGTGAAGTGCTTTTCCCGCTGGCAGACCGATAACTCTAGGAATGGCAGTCGCGAAACTACGCGCGCTTCTTTTCCTGTTCGCGGGATTGCTGACGCTGGCCGCGCTGCAGCCACGCTTTTCGCTCGCGCTCGCTCTCAAGCCGGGCGACCGCCTCATCGAGCACCGTTTCGTCGACGATCGCATCGAGTGGAAGCTGCCGAAAAAGCGTCTGGAACCGTTCAAACGAGCAGGCGTCGTCATTCAGGAAGAGCGGAACATCAGCAGTGTCGTTCGCGCCTCAGTCATAGACGTTCGTCAGGGAGTGGCGACCTTGAGCGGGACCGCCGCCGTCAGCGATGTGGACGTTCCGAGGAATCGCCACCAAGACTTTCAGCAACAATTTACAGGCCGGCTCACGCCCGCCAACGAGTCGCCTCAGTCGGGCTTGCCGAACGTCGAAGATGCATTGATGGAAGGTCTGCCGCCACGACCGATCAGGGTGGGTGACTGCTGGACATCGATTCGTGCCGTCATGACTTCGTTGGGCAGCGGGCGCGTAACCATCCGGCATTGCCTGAGCTCGCGCGACGGGAACCTACTCCATATCCGCGTGGACGGCACTGGGGCGATCACCGGGAAAGAATATCATCTGCTCAAGCTGCTGCCCGGCAGCATCGAGGTCGACGGAGCTGCCTGGTACGATCTCGCACAGCGTCTCGTCACGCTCGAGAGCTACCGCGTGCACAATCGTCTCTTGCGGCCGGCCGAACACGAACAGATAGGTTTTGACGAAGTGATGGACATCGACATCAGTACGCGTCGCGGATCAGACTAGTTGCATCCCAAGCTTGATGGGCCCGCGTAGATCGCGAAGAAGTTGCGCAACCAGAGCGTCCCCTGCTCTCGCGCGCTCTGGCCGCGCTCGACCGTATAAAATCGCGTCCACTCGATCGGCCATGCCGCCTGATAGGGAACGGGCGCGCGCACGGTCCGCCAGCCATGCCAATCAACGTGACGAGCCAAGGTCAGGCTTTCGTTGTTTCCGTCCGCATTGCGATACCCGCCACGCAACCACTCGCCGTTTGCATCCCCGAAGACATCGATGCTGACCGCCAGCGGTTGACCGCAAAGCGGTAGCGTGGATTCCGCGTAGGCGGCACGCGTTGTTGCTGGCGCCGAGAAATCGTAGCGCAAGCGAAGCGCCGGCGAGCCATCCGGCGCGGCGGCATTGTCGAGACCGCCGCTCGAGCCCGCGGGCTGCGCTCGAAAGTGCCACTGCGGTACGCGTGGTCCGGCCTGCAGCCGCTCCTGAACCGCAACCGGATGATCTCCCGTGAGCACGAGCACCGATGCAGATCGGCTGCCTACACGCGCGTTGACGGTCGCCGTGCCGGCTTGCGCTGCGCTCGTGAAGACGCCGTCAGCGTTGAGCGAGCCCCCGCTGCCTTGCGCCTGCCACAGCACGGCCTCTGAATCCACGGCGATCGCCTGGCTATCGGCGTCTTCGGCCACGATCGCCAGCGGCAGGCGGGACTTGGGCGCCACGACACGATTGAAACCCAGAATTCTCAAGCTGCTCACTTCCGGAACGATCGCAACGCGCGCGCTGCTTGCAATCGTGCCTGCGCTCGCGGTGATGACCGCCTCACCGGAGGCGCGCGCCGTCAACAAGCCGGCTGCGGAGATGTCCGCGTTGCCGGTTGGCGCTACCGAATAGTGCAGCGCGGCCGGATCCAAGGCCAGCGGCTGATCGTTTGCGTCGACCGCAGCGGTAAAGATCTGCAGGTGGCTGCCCGTTAAGACGCTTTGCGCGGCAGCCCGTACCACGAGCTGCTGCGGTGGCCCGGCCGGCGCGCTGTTGACGACGAACAAACCATCGGCGATGGCTCGTTCGCGTCCGTCCGAAGGCGTGTTCGCAACGCTGACGCCGGCATCGCCGAGGTGGCGCACGACCATCTCCGTCGAACCGCCGCTATCGAACGCCATCGCCGTCACGCAACCGAGCGCAGCCATGAGCGCTGCCAGCATGGGGCGGGTCAGTCCGACGGAGGTGCCTGGCGACCGACCGTCGACCACGACCAGCCGCAGCGTGCTCCCACTCGCATCGAGTCCGGCTGCGGTGACCGGATTGCGAACGTTCGTCTCTTCCGGCGCGGGCGCCGCGGGATCGGCGACGTAGCTTCCCGCTTGCAGTAAGAGCGGACCGCCGCCGACCGCGAGCTGCATTCCCGCCAGCGGCGGATCCGTATCGAGGTCGATGCTGACGCTATCGCCGATGGCGAAGTCGCGCGTCAAGCTTTGCGCTTGCGAGCCGCGCGCCGCGAGTGCGAGCTGGCCGCTCGTCAGCGCAGCCAGGGCCGGAGCATTCGAGACGATCGCGCTCACGCGAAAGTCCGTGCTTTGCGCGGTCGCGCCGGCAGGTTGGGCTTGCGGCGTAAAAACGATCTCGAGCGTGCCGCTCGCGTCGCCGCGGCCAAGCTCGGGGGTCAGCAGCGAAAGCGTGGAAGCGGGCGACCACTCATTGAGCGCACCGATCTGGCGCACCGCTCCCGCGGCGGTCGTGATCGTCGCATGCCAGGTCGCAGGCTGCATGAGAATGCGATTGCCCGAAAGGACGATGAAAGACGCCGCGGCATCCGGCGGATGGACGAGATGGCTTCCCTCAGCCAAGATGTTCAGCGGCGCTCCGGATTCGTTGATGTCGAAATAGTCTGCGTTGATCCCAAGCTCGGCATGGACGCGGTCGGCCATCGACGACAACCGCTCGTCGCCGCCTTGCACGATGCCTTGGTGCGAGGTCACGGCAAACGTCACGTTCGGATTGCGCGCGTCGACGATCGCGATCGATATTTGCAGCGGCCCGGTCGCGGTCGCAAGCTTCCAGTGCTCGTAACGCACGCCCGGTCCCAGGATCTCTTCGCTTTTGTCAGCCCGCAAGATCGCTGGCCACCCGGCCGGCTGGGGGAACTGCTGCGCGGCTGGGGACGCGCCCGCGGCGGGCTGCTCTTGCGACTGCGCAATCGCAGCGCTCAGCGACAAAATACCGCATAGTATAATGAAGGCGGTGACGCCGAGCCGGACGCGGAATGACACGGCGCGCGCACTTCTGGAAGGACCGAGCGGATGCCTCACGCCCCCTTAGAATTTTTTCGGCGTTCTTTGTTCGTCCTGATCGCGCTGCTCGCGAGCGCTTCGTCTTCCACCGCCGCTGCGACCGAACCGGTCACGCTCGCCTGGCACGCACCGCAACCCGGTCACTCGCTCGCCGCAGCCGAGAGCATCAGCCGCCTCATCCATTTCAGCGCCAACGCGATCTTGCTCAGCTTCATCGCTTCGCGCGGCTACCCGATGACCATCTTGGAAGATCGCTCGCAAACGATCGCACCCCAAGCCGGCACGGCCTGCGTCGTCGTCAAAGAGGATGATGCGCGCCGCTTCGGCGGCGACCATCCGCAAGACACGACGGTGAAAAAACGCAGCGCGCAGAAAGCGGTGCTCCCCGATGCCGCGGGGCGCTTCGGGCTGCTGCCGCCGCTGACCGCAGAGGACCCCCCTCGCACGCCGCCGGCGTCGCCATCAAGCCAAGCCTCGCTGCCCTGCCCGGCGCACGACGATCCACCCGTCAACGCCGCTGCGCAGTTCTTTAGCGACCCCGGCGACGCCGCGCTCGCCGAGTTCCCAGCCCGGCCGCTCGCTCCAGGCGACAGCTGGACATTTTCGCGGCCCGCGCGAGTGGATCGTGAGCTCGCAAGCGGCATCATGACCTACACCGATCGCGTCGACCGGATCGAAGAGCGCGGCGCTCATCGCATCGCGATCATCGCGGTCAACGGCACCGGCCGCATGGACGTCGTCAAGGAGCTGCAAGACAAAGGCTTCAAGACGGCAACCCTTGCGTTGAGCGGCACTGCGGAGTTCGACTGCAGCGACGGCATTCCACTGGAACAGCACTACACGAGCCGCGTCGAGTGGGGCACGAGAATCTTGGGAGCGCATATCGGGCTGATCGTGGACGAAACGTACGGCGCCAAGCCCTGGACCATCCACCAGCCGTGAAGCTCTCACCGCCTCCGCTAGAAAGCAGCGAAGCGCTCAACGCTCACATCCGCGAAGCGCTCGGCGCGGCGGGCATAGCCGCCTCGGCCTGCGCATACGTGGCAGACCTGGATGCCGGTCGCTTCGGCGAGTGGCGCTCGCGTGAGAACGTCTATCCGGCGAGCG
>DATGHT010000177.1:0-5140 GCA_035307865.1 Candidatus Eremiobacteraceae bacterium
ATTGCGAGAGCGGCCGCAGCTCGTCGTAACCTGCGGCAGCGCCTCCAGGGGCATCGTAGTCGACGACAGCCGGTCGCACGAGCTGTGCGGTATGGGGAATGCGTGTCACTCGGGCGACTTCGTCTGCCGGCAGCGCTGCGAGCGCCACTGCGATGGGCGTGCCGTCCGGAGGCAACAGCGCGAGTGGACGAAGATCGTGCAGCGGCACCAGGGCAGTCGCTTGCCGGCACGGCGAAACGATCGGTTCGACGGACAACGGGTGCGCGTGCTCGGCGACGTCAGGGGCGCCGCGAAAGCTACGCTCGATCCGTTTCAGATATTGCCTGAGCCGCTCGCTCGAGAGCTTCGTCTCGATGACGGCTGCCGCGCTATAGAGGTCGGGCTCTTCGTGCGGCCCGGCGCGCGTACGATAGAAATCGGAATTGCAAATGGGGACGCCAAGAGTTGCAAGCGCCGCCAAGCCTTCACGAATATAGCCGGGCGCGTCGCTGCGACGAGCAGAGAGGGCGATGAAGGTCTCGCTCATGGCAGCCGGCGGCGGCGCGCGAGCTCGACCTCCGGTGTGGCGCCTTCCAACAGGCGGGGTTTGCGAACCCGGACGGAAAGCGATCGTAGAGACCGGCGCTGCCACAACGCATCGGCGATCGCCTGAGCCAGCGCCTCGAGCAATGCAAATGACTGCCTCGTCACGATCTTCTCGCACACGCGAAAAATCTGATCGTAGTCGAACGTATCGGTGAGAGCATCGCTGCGGGCTGCCTCGTCGAGCGCCAGGCGAACACTGACGTCAACGTCAATGGGCTGATCGCGACGCTGTTCACCGGGGTTGGCGCCGTGCTTCCCCCAAAACCGCATTCCTCGAATCCGAATCGTGCCGGCCTGGGAGAATGCCTGATTCCGGGGCGTTGCGGTGCGCGGCCGCCGGCTCATGAAGAGGTGGCGGGCACGGTAGGAGCCGGAATCCCGCCATATCGGCAGATGGCATCGGCCACCTCGACCACCGGTCTCATCGCCGCCACATCGTGCACCCGCACGATGTCCGCACCCCCCGCGATCGACAGTGCGATTGCCGATGCCGTTCCGAAAGTGCGGTCGGTGACATCCTGCCCCGTGATCTTTCCTATGAAAGATTTGCGCGACAGTCCGACGAGCAGCGGGTAGTGCAGTGCCTCGACGAATTCGGGTAACCGGCTCAGAATCTCCACGTTGTGCTCCGCGGTCTTACCGAAGCCGATCCCAGGATCGACGATGATGTGCGCGGCAGGCACTCCGCATTCCATCGTGTGACGCGTCGCTTGCGTGAGCGAACGAATGACTTCGGCTGTGACGTCGCCCGCATATTCTGGGTTGACGCGATTGTGCATCACGATCAACGGCACGTTGGCCCTCGCGGCAAGATCGACCACTCCGGGAATGGCGCCCCACACACAGTTGATCATGTCCGCTCCGGCCGCCAGCGCCTCTGCTGCGACTGCGGGCTTAAACGTGTCGATGGAAATCGGCAGAGCGGTCGCGGCGCGAATAGCTTTCAACGCCGGGATGACGCGCTCCAATTCTTCTTGTTCGCTGACGGGCAGGTGACCGGGCCGTGTCGATTCACCGCCGATGTCGATGATATCGCAGCCGGCTTGCGCAAACGCGATCGCCTTGCGCACGGCGGCCGCGGTGTCGCGGTTGAGCCCGTCGCCCGAGAATGAATCCGGCGTGGCGTTGATGATGCCCATGATGTACGTGCGCGTGCCCCATACGAACGCCTTGCCATGCAGTTTCAGCGAAGCAAGCGGCCTGCCGCGTTGTTTTCGATCACGCATGGACATGTTTCGGTTGCCCTGCATTGTCCAAGAACCATTGGCGCAGCGTGGCGACCAGGAACGTGGAACCGGTCACGACGACGAGATCGGTAGAGCCGGTGATGCGCCGCGCAACGGCGAGCGCTTCGATGGGGTCGTCCACGGCCCTGGTGGCAAGTCCGAGTTGTTCGGCTGCGTTCGCGAGGCTGCGCGAGTGCCGCGAACGCCGGTGGCTCACCTCGAAGCGCGTGAAAATGAACTGCGCGGGCAATGACTGCCAGGCCTCGAGCATGCCCTGCACGTCCTTCTCTTCCGCGACCGCGACGACGAAGGTAAACCGCCGCTCGGGAAAATGACGCTTGAGCGCGTCGCGCAACGCGGCTGCTTTCTCGACATTGTGAGCGACGTCGAACAAGAGCGCCGGTCGCGCCGGATAGTACTCGGTTCGCCCCGGCAGGGAAATGTTGGACAGCCCGCTGACGACGTTGTCCGGCGTCGTCGGCAAAACTGCGTGGACTTTCTCTGCGGCGACGATTGCGGTGGCCGCGTTGACCGCTTGAAACCGGCCGATCAGGGGTAGCGAAAATTCATGCGTTGCGAGCGGTGTTTTCACGCTGAGCGCTTGCGCGTAGGACCCGTTCGTGACCGTGGATTGAAGCTGCGCATAATCTGCAACCACCGTCAAGGGCGCACTCTTGCGTTGCGCTTCGGCCGAAATGATCTCGAGCACGCTCGGCTGTTCGGCGGCGGTCACCACGGGCACGTGCGGTTTGATGATGCCGGCCTTGTCCTGGGCGATTTCTTCGACCGTGTCCCCCAAGACGTCGCGATGATCGGTACCCACGTTCGTCAACACCACGGCCTCGGGTACAATAAGGTTCGTACCGTCCAAGCGGCCACCCACGCCCACCTCGATGACCCCGACGTCGACCGACTCTTGCGCGAAGTATAAAAACGCCAGCGCTACGAGCAACTCGAAGTACGAGGGCGGACCCCATTGCGACATCCGCATCTGCTCGATCGCGGGCAGCATCGCTTCGAAGAGCTCTGCGAAACGCTGATCGTCGATTGCCTGCATGCCGATACGCGCACGTTCGCCCACAGCGTGCAGATGCGGTTTCGTATGCAGTCCGACCTTATAACCTGCCGCTTGCAGAATCGACGCGATCATTGTGGCCGTGGAGCCTTTGCCGGCCGTTCCACCCACGTGAATGCTCTTGAAATGTTGCTGCGGCTCGCCCAGTTCGCGCAACAGCATGCGCATGCGGTCTAACCGTCCGGGAAAGCGCGCCGAACGCGATTCACCGACCGAGCGGTCGAGCAGCCGTACTGCTTGTTCGAAATCCATGTTAGCGCCGCGCCTCGAGCGCATGATCGCTCGGTGTGCCGTGCAACAGCTCGCACCCGTGCCCCAGGACCGGCGCCACAACCGCGAGCGTTTCGGAGACCGCCTTGGGACTCCCCGGCAGATTCACGATCAGCGTCTTTTTTCTGACTACCGCGACTGCGCGCGAAAGCATCGCCGTGGGAACCCGAGGCAGGCTCGCTGCGCGCATCGCCTCCGCTATGCCCGGAACTTCATATTCCGCAATCGACAACGTCGCTTGCGGCGTGATGTCGCGTGGACCCAAGCCGGTTCCTCCGGAAGTGAGGACCAAGTCGGCGCCGTCCGTGTCGCAGAGTTTTCGCAACAGGGAGATCAGTGCGTCGCGATCGTCGCTTAAGATATGCTCGGCCGCCACGCCGAACTCTTCCGGCAGGCCGGAGCGCATCGCGGGCAAGCAGGCATCCGGCCTTTCACCGCTGGCGGCTTTGTCTGACAGCACGATCAACACTACCCGCCAGCGCCTAGCCATGTGGTTCGCTCACGAATCGCCGCGTCTATAGTGACCGCTGCGGCCGCCGCTTTTCTCGACCAGGCGAAGCTGTTCGATGCTCACCCCCCGGTCCGCCGCCTTGCACATATCATAGATCGTGAGAGCGGCGATCGCTGCACCGACGAGCGCCTCCATTTCGACGCCTGTCTGCCCAGAACACGTTGCCGCGCAGCGCACGTTGATCCGTTTGCCACTCTGCGGCGCAAATTCGACTTCGACGTGTGTGAGCGGCACGGAATGGCAAAGCGGAATGAGTTCGGCCGTCTTCTTCGCCGCTTGAATGCCGGCGATCTGCGCGGCCGCGAACACGTCGCCCTTCTTCGCCGTGTGCTGGAGGATCATGCGCAGGGTCGGCGGTGACATCAAGACCGACGCTTCGGCGACGGCGCGGCGATTGGTCGAGGACTTTGCGCCCACGTCAACCATGCGTATCGAGCCGTTGGCCCTGACGTGAGTGAGCTTCGCAGGGCGGGTTGACGCGCGAGTCCTTTTCGCCGCCATCACGCGCCACCGTGTTGGCGGATGGCGATGAGCGCCAGCATCGCGATGCCAAAGGCCCAGCAGTAGATCGCAAAGGGGGTCAATTTGTGATCGTCGACGTATCGCATGAAAAAGCGGATGGCGAAGAAGCCGGAGATAAAGGCGACGATGAAGCCGGTCGCGATAACCGCCATCGGCTCCGGTGCAACACCCAAAGCGGCAATGCCATGCTGCGTTGCGAGCTCGCCGCCCGCGAGGGGATGAGGATGGATCACGCGGCGCAGTTCAAGCGCACTTGCGCCGACGATGGCGGGGCCTGCCAGCAAGAAGGAAAAGCGCGCCGCTTCTTCACGCGTCAGACCCGCGAGCATGCCGCCTACGATCGAGAAGCCCGACCGCGATCCGCCCGGCACCAATCCTCCGACTTGCGTGAGACCGATCCAAAAGGCTTTGCCCCATGAAAGCGACTCCGCTTTCAAATCACCTTGCCGCAAGCGCTCGACGATGAAGAGCAGCAACCCCGTGATCAACAAGAACCCGGCTGCAAAGGCTGGCTTTGCGAAAAGCGCGTCAAATTGGCGTTCGAACACTTTGCCGACAATGGCGAGCGGAATCGTGCCGATGACGATGAACAGCGCCAAACGCTCGTATGGTCGTGCAAACCGATCCGTGAAGCCGGTGAAAAAGCCCGCAATGAGCTTGCCGTAATCCTTGGCAAAGTACAGCAACACGGCGAGAAACGTCCCGAGGTGCAGCATCACCACGAACGGTAAACTGGGCAGCTGCCAGCCGAAGAGATAGGAGAGCAACAGGGTGTGCGCTGCGCTGCTGACAGGGAAGAGTTCGGCGACGCCCTGGATGATGCCGAGGGCGACTGCATGCAAGAATTCCACAGGAGGACCTCGGCCTTCGCGCGCCGGTTTACGCGTCGTTCAGACTGAAGGTATAAATAACCCGATAGGTCTCTATTGCCGGCTTGCCGTTGAGTTCCGG
>DATGHT010000178.1:0-3071 GCA_035307865.1 Candidatus Eremiobacteraceae bacterium
AGATCCGCTGCGTCATGCCGCTGGCATGGCGCGCGCCCGAACGCGGAGGGATGTGCTCGAGGATCCCGCCGGCGAAGGCCATGAGCCCGACCTTATCTGCGGCCAGCGATGCGATGTACGCTACCGACAGCGCGGCGGTCACCGCGAAATCGAATTTGCGCTGGCCATGCAGGCGCGGCGTCATCAGCCGGCCGGCGTCGAGCAGCAGCACGACCGTTTGACTGCGCTCGATGTCATACTGCTCGACCATGAGTTTCGCCCGCCGCGCCGTCGCCTTCCAATTGATGGAGCGAAATTCGTCGTCGGGAGTCCACTCTCGCAGCGAATCGAATTCGCCGCCCCGGCCACGGCGCCGTAATCTGCGAAAACCTGCTTCGATCAGGCGCCCGCGTTTCGCGAGTTCACCGTAGCGCTCGACGGCGGAGAGGTCCGGATACACCCGCGCCTCGAGCGGGCTGCGGACTTTCCAGCGCCGGCTGATCAAACCGATGGGATTTTCAGCGGCCACGTAGAGGGTGCCGAGCGACGCCGAGCCGCGAATGAGCGGCATGACCGGCAGCGCGACGCTTTTGCGCCGCTGCGCTCCGATTTCGCCTTCCAAAGGGATCTCGGGGAGGTCGAGAAGCGCGACCGGGCTGTCGACGATCGCATAGCGCAGCGGAGCGCGGCCGGCATTGACGAGCGAATACCGCAGGTGGCCTGGGCTGCGCAACGCGAGGTGCTCGACCTGCTCGCGGCTCACCGCGAAATCGTTTCGCCGCGGTCCCAACGCGATGTCGACCGCCGAGGCGACGGCGAGCAGCGCGACCGCGAAGAGCGCGACGGTCAGCGCGATATGCGCGAAAGTGCTGAGCGCCACGAGCGCCGCGATGATGACGATGCACCAGATGAAGCGGCCGGTGAACCAGGGGAAGGCGGGAGAGAACGACGCGAGGCGCCGCAGCGCACCCCCGTCCACGGTGCGCACCTACGCCGGCGGCGAGGGAACCGCGGACGGGAGAGGCGGTTCCGCGTCCTTTGGCACCGCGACCGAATCCAAGATACGTTTCACGACTGCGCTCGCGCTCACGCCTTCGACCTCGGCCTCGGGCCGGATGAGAATGCGGTGCGCCAGCACAAAGCGCGCGCTGGTTTTTACGTCGTCGGGCGTCACGAAGTCGCGGCCCTCGATCGCGGCCAGCGCCTGCGAGGCGACGAGCAGTTGCAAGCCTGCGCGCGGACTCGCACCCAAGCCGACTTCGCCTGCCGACCGCGTCTGCGCCACGATGTCGTACACGTATTGGCGGACGCCCGCGCTGACGTGGACGGCGCGCACGTGCTGGCGCGCAAGGCCGATGTCGGCGGGCGAGACGACCGGAGCGACGCCGGCGCGCTCCAGGTAGCGCGCGTCAAAACCGCTTGCGCTGCGGCTCAACAAATCGAGCTCCTCGGCCTGCGTCGGATATGTGGTGCTCGCTTTGACCATGAAGCGGTCGATCTGGGCCTCCGGCAAAGGATACGTGCCTTCGTATTCGATGGGGTTTTGGGTGGCGCAAACGATGAACAGCGGAGGCAGCGGCATCGTGACCCCGTCGATCGTGACTTGCCGCTCTTCCATGGCTTCGAGCAGCGCCGCTTGCGTTTTCGGGGGCGTGCGGTTGATTTCGTCCGCGAGCAGCAGATTGGTGAAGATCGGACCTTGGCGAGTCGAAAACTGGCCCGACTGGGGATTGAAGATCGTCGTCCCGACGACATCAGACGGCATGAGGTCCGGCGTGAATTGAATGCGCCGGAAATCAGCGCCGAGCAGCAGCGCAAGCGCCCGGACCAGCAATGTCTTCGCGGTGCCGGGCACGCCTTCGATCAGCGCATGACCGTCGCCGAACAGCGCGATCTGCAGTGCCAGGATGCTGTCGTCTTGGCCGACGACGACCTTACGCAGTCCGTCGCTGAGCCGTACGGCGATATCTTCGACGCCAGTCGCCATGAGACGCATATTCCTTTCGTAGTGTGAAGCATAGTGCAGCAGCGCGGATAAGCTCTGCAGAAGAGGGCTGTTCGTACCCCGCCAGCCGGTCGAGCTCGATCAGCGCGTGCGCGATCCGGTCACCCCGCTCGCTGCCGCGTAAACGGGTCGCCAACAACGATGCCGGCGTCGCATCGGGAAGGCCCAGCGCTTGTGCCACCTCATGGTGCCCGAGTTGCGCGAGGTCGCGGACCGCCTTGCGCGACGCACGCGCGCGCCGCATGAGTTGCGCCATCGACTGCAGATATTCTTCCGAGGTTCGCTCGCTGCGGTCCGGCAGCCGCACGGCGGGTCCGAAGCGGATGGCACTCCCGGCCAATGCGAGCGCGAATCCGGCGCAGAGAATCAAAAATGCCCACTGCATGGGCTTGGGCAGAATCGTCCACCAGGTGTCGCCCGACTGGTAGCCGTGGCTCCACTCTTCAAAAGCGACGACGCCTTTTGATCCCGCTGGGGCAGCCGCCAGGTTGTAGGCCAGGCGCGCGTTGTCGCTCAGCCCCAAGCGGGAATTTTGAAATAGTGTCTCATCGCTCGCGACGATGACTTCGCCTTTCCCCAGCGGATAGACCGCAACCGTGGCACCAGTATCGTCCGCGATCAAGGGCACAACTCCGGCGCTATTCGCAAGCGGGATGCGGACCGGAGAGCGCCCGGAAACCGCGTGCACGCCCAACGTGAATGACGAAGCCGCCACCGCGATGGCCTCGTCTTTTTTCAGCGCCGACTGCGCGAGCGCAGGCAGATGCAGCTTGTTTTCTGGATCGACGCCCCCGTTGAGCGCGGCCACGGCGGCGCCGGTCTGGCCGATCTGAGCCCCGGCGTCGGCCAGCCACAACAGGTGGCCGCCGTTATTGATCCAGCGCGCGAGCGCATCATAGTCGCCGCGCGCGAAGAAACCGGCGGGCTGCGAATTCTGCATGCGCAGCAAGGCGTCGTTGGCATTGTTGGCGACGACGAGCGTGCTCACCGCGTCGTTGATGTACGCGGGCCGGCGTTGAAAGCGCTGCACGCGCACGCCCTCTCGCTGCAGCAAGTCGTACCAGGCATGGTAGCCGCCCGGCTGATA
>DATGHT010000179.1:0-2206 GCA_035307865.1 Candidatus Eremiobacteraceae bacterium
CGCGTCGTTTCTCATCGGCAAGCCGCAGGATCCCGACACGCGCAGCGTGTTGATCACTCAGAACCGCGAGAAGACCGGCATCCTGCTGACGCGCCAGTCCAAGCCGGCTACGAGCGCACGCACAGGCGGCTAGCGCCGGCAAGCACGCTTTCTAAGGGCTACGAGCGCCCTGCGGCCGCCTTCGGCAACTCGGGTTTGGCCGCAGCCTTTTTCTTGCTGAAGACGATTTCGCCGCCTTTGGCGTCCGCCACGACCACTTCACCTGCGACGAACTCGCCGTTGAGGATTTTGAGCGCCAACGGATCGATGAGCTCTTTTTGCAGCGTGCGCTTCAGCGGCCGCGCGCCGTATATCGGGTCGTAACCGCGATTCGCCAACAGTTCTTTGGCCGCGTCGCTGAGCTCCAGACGCACGCCGCGCTCGGAAAGCCGCGTGCTCAACGCGCGGAGCTGGATCTCGACGATGCGTTTGATATCGGCGAGCGTGAGATTGTGGAAGATGATGATCTCGTCGATGCGGTTGAGGAATTCGGGGCGGAAGTGCTGCCGCACGGCTTCCATGACGCGCTCGCGGACGGCGGCTTCGTTGCCGGCGAGCTCGCTGATGAACGTCGAGCCGATGTTGCTCGTCATGATCAGCACGGTGTTTTTGAAATCCACGGTGCGGCCTTGGCCGTCGGTGAGCCGCCCATCGTCCAAAATCTGCAGCATGACGTTGAAGACGTCGGGGTTCGCTTTTTCGATTTCGTCGAACAGCACGACCGCGTACGGCCGGCGACGCACCGCTTCCGTCAGCTGGCCGCCCTCTTCGTAGCCGACGTAACCGGGCGGCGCGCCGATGAGACGCGCGACGCTGTGCTTTTCCATGTATTCCGACATGTCGATGCGGATCATCGCATGCTCGTCGTCAAAGAGAAACTCCGCAAGCGCGCGAGCCAGCTCGGTTTTGCCGACGCCGGTCGGTCCCAGGAAAATGAAGGAACCGAGCGGGCGGTTCGGATCTTGCAAGCCGGCGCGCGCCCGCCGAATCGCGGCTGCCACAGCGCGTACCGCGTCGTCTTGGCCGACGACGCGATCGTGCAGCCGTTCTTCCATGTGCAGCAGCTTTTGGATCTCGCCCTCGAGGAGCTTGCTGACCGGGATGCGCGTCCACTTGGCGACGGTCTCGGCGATGTCGTGCTCGTCGACTTCTTCTTTGAAAAGTTTGGGCGCGCCGTCGCCGCCAGCCGTGCGGCGCTCGAGTTCTGCGGTCTTCTTCTCCAGCTCGGGGATCTCGCCATACTCGATTCTTGCGGCACCCTCCCAGTCGAGCGCCGCTTTGGCCTGAGCCAGCTGCTGTTCCAGCAATGCTTTCTGCTCTTTCAGGGCGCTGATCTGGGTGATGACGCTGCGCTCTGCGTTCCATTGCGCTTTGAGCTTGTCAGCCTCTCCCCGCAGCTTGGACAGCTCTTCGTCGAGCTGTTTGAGCCGAGCCTTGGAAGCCTGATCGGTCTCCTTCTTCAGCGCCTCGCGTTCGATCGAAAGCTGCATCACTCGCCGCTCGACTTCGTCGAGCTCCACCGGCATCGAGTCCATCTCCATGCGGATGCGGGCCGCGGTTTCGTCGATCAGATCGATGGCTTTATCGGGTAAGAACCGGTCGGTGATATAGCGCGCCGACAATACCGCCGCAGCGACCAGCGCGGAGTCTTTGATGCGGACGTGATGGTGCGCTTCGTAGCGTTCGCGCAAGCCGCGTAGGATGGAAATCGTATCTTCGACCGAGGGCTCCTCCACCGTGATGGGTTGGAAGCGCCGCTCCAGCGCGGCATCCTTTTCGATGTACTTGCGATACTCGGTGAGCGTCGTCGCGCCGATGCAGTGCAGCTCGCCGCGTGCGAGCATCGGTTTGAGCAAATTGGAAGCATCCATCGCGCCTTCCGCCGCGCCGGCGCCCACCACCGTATGCAACTCGTCGATGAAGAGGATGACCTCGCCTTGGCTTTGGCTCACTTCCTTGAGGACTGCCTTGAGCCGGTCTTCGAATTCGCCGCGGTATTTGGCGCCCGCGATGAGCGCTCCCAAATCGAGGGCAATGATGCGTTTGTCCTTGAGGCTTTCCGGCACGTCGCCGCGCACGATGCGATGGGCCAGCCCCTCGACGATTGCGGTCTTGCCGACGCCCGGCTCGCCGATCAGGACCGGGTTGTTTTTTGTGCGCCGCGAGA
>DATGHT010000180.1:0-4024 GCA_035307865.1 Candidatus Eremiobacteraceae bacterium
TCGCGCGCGTCAACAATCCCAAGAACAAGCAGATCTTCGAGGAGCTCGGCATCGACTCGGTGGTGAGCGGTACCGAAATCGTGCTGAGCATCGTTCAGCAAGAGGTCAACGTGCGCGAGATCGCGCCCCTCATGAGCTTCCGCGGGGGCAACCTGGAACTCGTGCGCCTCGCGGTGCCGCCCAACTCGCCTGCCAACGGCCGGCGCATCTCCGACCTGCACTTGCCCCGGCACTGCGTCATCGTCGCGCTCGAGCGCGAAGGCGACGTCATCGTGCCCGACGGAGAAACGACGGTGCGAGCCGCCGACGCCATGCTGATCGTCATGCAGCCCGGCGCGACCAAGGAGCTCCGCAACCAGCTCGTCGGCGTCGCGTAAGCTCGCGCGCAGGTGTCGTAGCTAGCCGAAGCCCCGGGTGAAATTGCCGACCGCCAGGTGAGGAAACTCGGCGCGCAGCCAACCGAGCCATTGGCGCATTCCGTAGGGCTTCTCAGACGGGCGGCCCACGGCGGCGAAATAGATTTCGGGATCGACGTTGAGCGTGCGCGTTTGCACCAAGGCGATCGGAAATTCGCGCAAGAGCTCGGCGAACGCCGCCATCTCGGCGCGATCGTCGCTCACGCCCGGGTGGGTCAGCACGTTGAGCGAGATCTGCGCGTTTGCGCGTGCCGCCACCCGAAGGCTCGCGCGTACCGCCGCAAAATCGTAGCCCCGCGGCCGGTAGTAGCGGGCATAGGTCGCCGGCCGCGCCGCGTTCAAGCTGACGCGGATCGATTGCAGGCCCGCCGCGAACAATCGTTCCAACGCGTGCGGCAGACTTGCATTCGTGTTGCAGTGGATGATGCCCGCGCTCGTGCGGGCCCGGATCGCTTTGATCGCCTGCTCGATGAGGGGCGCAGCCAACAGCGGTTCGCCCTCGCAGCCTTGTCCAAACGAAACGATCGCTTGGGCCGCGCTCTCCAGATGCGGCACCGCCATGTCGCTGATCTCGTCGACCCGCGGCAGCGTGCGCACGCGTTCCTGCGCGCTGACCACGCGCGCGCTCGGATCCTGCTCCGAGATGCAACCGAGACAGGTCGCGTTGCACGCCGGCGAAACCGGTAGCGCCGCTTCACCTTGACGCAAGAAGACGTTCTGCGCGGTGTAGCATCCGTATTCAGTCGCGCAGCGTTGCAGCTGCAGCAGCAGGCGGTTTTCCGGGAACTCCCGCCGGCGCTCGACGATGGCGCGGTCCAACGCAGGGCGTGCGTGGGCCTCGGCCGACCAGCTTTCCAGCTCGTCCGTGCGCGCCGCAGCAACCCGAAACCCATCCTCGCCCCAGGCGACAGCCGCATAGCCGTAAAGCGGAAGCGGTTCCGCACCCGCCCGCGTACGGAACGCGGGCAGCAGCGTGCGCGTATACCCAAGCGGTAACGCTGCAGCGACCGCGTCGACCGGCGTGCCCGCAAGCGATTCGACCGCTGCCACGCCCTCGCCAGCGGCTCGCAGCGGAGCGCGACCCGGCAAGCGCAGCAAGAGCGTGCCCTCGGGCAAAGCGATAAAGTCATCCTCGCTGGCGGCGCCGATGATGCCGCAGTCTGCCGTCGCTGCTGCCCCGGGCATGTCGAGCACCTCGCCGCCGGCGCGCGCGACTAACGCGGTGAGCTGTCGCGCGCCACTGCGCGTCCGCAATTTGTTAGACCACCGCCGCTGCGTTGGCGACGGTTTCAGGAAGATCGATCTCAGCCTCAAACACGATCTCGGCAGGCCCTGAGAGCGTTGCCTGCTTGCCCGGACCTGCCCACTCGATCGTGACGTTGCCGCCCTTGCTCCTGACTGCCAGCGGGGACCGGGCCCCTCGATAAGCGATCGCCGCCGCGGCGACCGCGCAGGCGCCCGTACCGCAACTCAACGTCTCGCCGACGCCCCGTTCGAGGATGCGGATAAGCGCCTCGCCGTTTTTCAAATTGGCGATTTCGATGTTCGGCTGCATGGCCAGACCTTGCCAGCCCGCGACGTGCTCGGCGACCTCGCGCAATGCAACGCTCTCGGGACTGCCGTGGGTGAAGATGACGACGTGCGGGTTGCCCATGGAGACGCTGAACGCGACGCCAAGTTCTTCGCCCAGCACGAGCTGCCGTTCAAGCGCACCGTTCGGAAACGGCAAGAGCTGCGGCACGCCCATCGCGACGCTTACCGTCGTCTCTCCGGACAGGCTCGCGATCGCGGTTTCGACGACGCCCGCAACGGTTTGGACGCACAAGCGCGCTAGCCCATCGTGCGCAAGCGCGTAGCGCGCGATGCAGCGCACGCCGTTGCCGCACATCTCCGCTTCCGAACCATCGGCATTGAAGATCTGCATTTGCACGTCGGCCGCGGGTTGCGTCGCTTCGCTCAGGACCAGAAGACCGTCGGCGCCCACGCCGAAGTGCCGGTCGCACAAGAAATGCGCGAGCGGCGCGTATGCGCGGGGGGCTTGCCCGCGCGCGTCGATGAGAAGAAAATCATTACCAGTCCCCTGGCACTTCGTGACGGAGATGCGTTGCACGCTAGACTGCTCTTCGGCTAGCCGGCGCTCCGCGAAGCACCGTCGGCGAGAACCGGCGCTTCGGCTTCCGCGGGTGCCTGCGCTCGGTTGTTGCTGCCGATGTCGTTGCTCGTGAACTGCACGGGGGTTTGCGGCGACACTGTGGACACGGCATGTTTGTAGACCAGGTGCGGCTTGTTATCGTACTCCAAAATGATGGTGAAATTGTCGAAGCCGCGAACGTGGCCCCGCAATTGGAATCCATTGCGCAGATAGATCGTTACGGGCGCATTTTCCCGTTTTATCGCCTGCAGATACGCGTCTTGCAGCGGCAGATTGTTTTTCACGCCCATCGTCTCCACTTATCTCTACGACATGGCAAGCGGCAATGACCGCTGTTCGTGGCGGTTCATCCGTTCTTCACGCAGCCCTCCAAAATTCCCTTGCCACGGTGGTGGCACGCTCGGCTGCGGCGCTGATGTCATCGGCGACGATGCGCTCTGCGGCGTGCATGTGCCGGAACCACGTCTGCTGCCGTTTCGCGTATTGCCGCGTGTGCCGTTGCGCCAAGGCTATTGCCTCTTCGTGCGTCGCCAGTCCATCCTGAAAAGCGAGTGCTTCCGCATATCCCAGACTCGTGAGCGCAGCCGAGCCTGCATACGCCGCGCGCACGGCGCACGCTTCTTGGAGCAGCCCCTGCTCGAACATGGCGCGCACGCGAAGGGCGATGCGCTCGTGCAGCACGTCGCGCGCGACATCGAGCACGGCGATCGCTGCGTGCAGCGGCGGGTGCGGCGCGGCCGGCTTTGCCGTTTGCGAAGCGGGTGCGGCCGCCAAAACGGTTTCGAGCCGCCGCACGATCCGGTACGTATCGCCGGGATGGATCCCCGCAGCTGCTGTTGCGCGCAAGCTGACCAGCCACTCGTAGAGCACTCCGGGTGGATGCGCTGCGGCCTCACGGCGCAGGCGCGCGCGTAACGCCTCATCCGGGGGAGGCCGGTCCAGCGGGATCGTTTGCGTGAGCGAGTCGACGTAGAAGCCGCTGCCGCCGACGACGATCGGCAGCAAGCCGCGGTCTTCGACCGACTGGATCAGTCGTCTCGTCTCGGTGACGAAGCGAGCAGCACTGTAGCGTTCGTCCGGGGCGATAACGCCGTAGCCGTGATGCGGCACCCGCTCGAGTTCAGCCTGCGACGGCCAGCCCGTGCCGATGGCCATGTCGCGATAGATCTGGCGTGAGTCGGCGTTGATGATCTCGCCGCGCACTGCCTCCGCCACGTGCAGCGCGATTTGTGATTTTCCAGAAGCGGTCGGACCGCAAATGATAAAGGTGCGCAGAAGCTAGATCCGGTTGAACGCTTTCGCGAGCTGCTCGGCGCCGATGTGCAACGTCGTCGGCCGTCCATGCGGGCAGGTGTGCGGCGCCTCGCACTGCCGCAAGCTCTCATACAGCGCGATCTGTTCTTGCACGCCGAGCGGTTCGTGCGCGCGTACGACCGAGTGGCAGGCGACGGTCGCC
>DATGHT010000181.1:0-8875 GCA_035307865.1 Candidatus Eremiobacteraceae bacterium
GAGAAAGTCCATCACGTCGATTGGGTCGGCAGTGCGCTTGCGACCATAGGGCTCGCCGGCCTGGTCTACGGCCTCATGACTGAGCCGGAGAGCGGCTGGGGAAATCCGGTCGTCATCGCCGCACTCGCTGCGGGCGTGCTGGCGCTCGGTTTCTTCGTCTTCGCGGAGGCGCGCGAGCCTTCGCCGATGCTGCCGCTCTCGCTCTTCCAGTCGCGCAACTTCTCCGTCGTCAACATCCTGACGTTCCTGCTCTACGGCGCTTTGGGAGGGACGCTGTTCTTGCTGCCGTTCGACCTTATACTCGTGCAGCATTACACGCCGACTGCAGCGGGCTTGGCGTTTTTGCCACTCATCGCACTCGTCTCGCTGCTGTCGCCGTGGGCTGGAAGCTTGATCCGCTCGGTCGGTGCAAAGCTGCCGCTCGTGGTTGGTCCGCTGATCACCGGGCTCGCGATGGCTTCACTCGCGCTGCCGGGCATCGGCGGCTCGTTCTGGACGACCTTCTTTCCCGCTGTCCTCGCACTGGGGCTCGGAATGGCGATCACGGTCGCGCCGCTGACGACGACCGTGATGAGTTCGGTCGATTCCGATCATGTGGGCATCGCGTCGGGAGCCAACAATGCAGTCTCACGCACGGGCGGATTGCTGGCCATCGCGGCGTTGAATCTGATCGTGATCGCTGCCTTCAATCACAATCTGGACCGCCGCCTCGCCGCACTTGCGCCGCCGCCGGCCGCGGTCGCAGCGGTCAACGCGCAGCGCGCAAAGCTGGCCGCGGCAGAGTTGCCTCGCACGCTGCCGGCGGACGTTCGCACGCAGCTGCAGCGCGCCATCGACGAATCGTACGTCGCCGGATTTCGTTTGGCCGCCCTGACGGGGGCAGTGCTGGCGTTTTTGGGTGCGCTAGCCGCAGCTGCCTGGATCGAACCTGCGCGGCCGCTGCAGCGCGAGCCTATTCTGCGTTGAACTTCGCCATGCGCTTGTTGACGTAGGCGTCGAGCCCTTCCTTGGCATCCTTGCTCTGGAAGAGCAGTTGCTGCAGCTCCCGTTCGATCGCGAGTGCCTCCGAGAACGGCACCTCGCCACCGGAAACCACCGAGCGCTTGATATTGCCAACTGCCTTCGCCGCCTTGTTCGGCGTCGTGAACTGCTTGGCGTAGGTGACCACGTTGCCGAAGAATGCGGCAGCGTCGCCGTCGTAGATGTCGTTGACCAAGCCGATCTCTTGCGCTTCTTCAAACGAGAAAGTCCGGCCGGTCACCATCAGCTCCAGCGCTTTCGCGCGGCCCAGCAGGCGCGTCATGCGCTGCGTGCCGCCCGTGCCCGGGAGCACGCCGAGCGCCACCTCAGGCAAACCGATCTTGCCTGCGTTGCGCCGCGCTAAGCGGATGTCGCAGGCCATCGCGATTTCGAGACCGCCGCCCACCGTGTGTCCGTTGAGGGCAGCGATGACGAGCTTCGGCGTCTGCTCCAGGCGCGTCAGCGTCTCGTTGGCGTGCAAGCAGAAATAGTATTTGAACGTGGGATCCACTTTTTGCAGCATGCCGATGTTGGCGCCGGCGCAGAAGAACTTGTCCCCGGCACCCGTGAGGATGATGACTTGCACGGCGTTGTCGAAGCGCGCCGTGAGGACGGCTTCATCGAGCGCGCGCATCATCTCGTGGGTATAGGTGTTGGCCGGCGGATCGTCGAGCGTCACGACCGCGATATGGTCGCCCTCTTTGCGATACTGGACGAGCGTCTTGCCGTCGTTTGCCTGGGCCGGCGTTTGCGCTTCCGGTTCGACCTTGGTTGCCATGGTTGAAAACCTCCTAACGGTGCGGGCAGCGCTTCACGCCGCTTTGGGCGCAAGCCAATCCTCGCGCTTGAAAAGCTCGGCCAGCTGTTTTTCGTCGTCTTCGGTCGGCAGCACTTCGGCCAAGTGATCCCGGTACTGATCGCTGTCGAGGATTCGGCCGTCGACCGCGTAGCACTTGCCCGCGAATTCGCCGATCTGCCGGTTGAAGCGGATGTCGGGCACGTAGAGTTTTTCGTCGCCCGGTATCACGGCATTGATCTGGTTGACGATCTTCGACACTTCCCCGTAGTACTGCTGGCGCGCGTAGTCGTTGAGCCGCTCTTTGTCGGCATCGGACAGCTCTTTGTCTTCTTCCGGCCGGCCCTTGATCCCCCAGATGTACGCCCAGGTGGCGCTTGAGGAATGATCGTTGCCGAACAGATCCAGCGAGCCCGACAGCCATTTGTTGTGATATTTCTGCTGCAGCTTCACCGGGACGACGTTGGCCTTCGCCACGCGCTTCAGTCCGGTCATGCCGGTGCCCAAGTGAAATGATTCCTCGCGTAACATCGGCCCCATGCTGCGCGATAGCGGCGCGAAACCGCAATGCGACAGCATCTGCAGCTGGAACTTGCCGTCGCGGTCCATGTAGTTCTGATACGCGAACAGATCCATCCAGTGCTTCACGGGGTTGTTGAATGCGTTGAGCAAGCGCGTGCCGGCGTCGGCGCGGCGCGTCAACATCTTCTCCGCTTCGATGCGTCCGTCGTTGCCGAAATGGCTGACGAGCAGATGGCACATCTGGTAGCCGTGGCGCGTCTCTTCGATGAAGACGCGCGCGATGGAATACAGATCGTAGTCGCTGGGCGCGTTGTGCAGCAGCAGGCGCTGTTGTTCGTTGGATGCGAATTCCGTGTCGCCCTGATAGATGATCATGTTGAGCACCGCATCGCGCATGCGCTGGTCGGGAATCTCCATGATCTTATCCCATTTGCGCTGTCCGGCGAATTCGCCGAATTCGATCTCGTCGCTGTGCAGATCGCCGTACTTGGCCTCGAGGCTGTAGCCGCCGAGGATGCGCGATAAGACCTCGGGATCGATGTCGAGATCTTTCTGCCACATCCGTAGGATTTCGACCCAGTCGTCGAAGCTCTTGATTCGCGCCATCTAGCCGCCTCCAAATCTTTGTGGTATAATTCGCACGACCGCGATAAATTCGCCACACTATTTTACCAGGTCTGAAGACCGCATGCAACTAGCCGCGCGCCCCCGTTTTCCAAGCATGAGCCCCCTGCGGCCACGGTCCATGCTGTTCACCCTGTACGGCGATTACGTCTATCCGCGCCGCGACGAGATTTGGCTTGGCAGCTTGGTCGCGATCGCAGAGCGGCTCGGCATCACCGAGGTGGCGGTGCGCTCTGCGGTCGCGCGCTTGGCGCGCGAGGGCTGGGTCAATGCCCGCAAGGCCGGCAACCGCTCGTTCTATTCTCTGTCCGATACCGGAAGAGCGCTCATCGAGGAAGGCACGCGCCGAATCTACCGCACCAACGGCAAGGCCTGGGACGGCGGCTGGTGCCTCTTGACCTATTCGATTCCGGAAAGCGAGCGCGGCAAACGCGATCGTTTGCGCAAGCGTTTGGCTTGGCTAGGATTCGGCGCGCTCGGAGGCGGCGTCTACGTGGCGCCGCGCAACGTCGGCGAGGATGTGCGCAAGCTGCTCGCGAGCCACAACGCTTCGCAGTTCGCGCGCGTCTTTCGCGCGCAGCTGGGCGCCGGGCACAGCGATCATGAGATCGTCAAGCAATGCTGGCAGCTCGATTCCATCGCGCGCACCTACGAGCGCTTCCTGCGTCACTATCGTCCGCGCTATGACGCCGACCTGCGCCGCTTCAAAGCGGGCGCGCTCGATGACGGCGCAGCCTTCGCGATGCGCTTTGCCCTCACGCACGACTTTCGGCGTTTCCCGTTCATCGATCCCGATCTGCCCGAGGAATTGCTGCCCAAACATTGGGCCGGCGCAACGGCCCGCGCGCTGTTCGAACGCTATCACGCGATGTTGACCGCGGGAGCGTCGCGCTATTTCGCGACCTTGACCGCGGCGGCTTCTTCCGGATAATCGTACACGCCGCGGCCAACCTTGCGACCGAGCCGCCCCGCTTTCACGTACTTCACGAGCAGCGGGCAGGGCCGGAACTTTTCGCCCAGCGCTGCGTGCAGGTATTCGAGGACTTTCAAACGGGTGTCGAGCCCGACCAGGTCGATCATCTCAAAGGGGCCCATGGGATGGTTCAGTCCGAGCTTCAGCGCTTTGTCGATATCGCGCGCGCTGGCCACGCCTTCCATCAACATATAAAATGCTTCGTTGCCGATCATGGCGTTGATGCGGCTGGTGGCGAATCCGGGTGCTTCGTTGACGAGCACCGTTTCCTTGCCGCTGCGCTGAGCGACGGACTCTGCCGCTGCCACGCTCGCGTCGGCGGTCTGCAAACCACGCACGATCTCCACGAGCTTCATGATGTGCGCCGGATTGAAATAGTGCATCCCGACCAGACGCGATGGATCGGCCAGCGCGGCTGCGATCTCGGTGATGGACAACGCGGAAGTGTTCGTCCCGAAGACGGTTGAGGGAGCGCAGGCGGATTCCAGTTCCTTGAGTACCGAGTGTTTGATCTGTATATCTTCGGGCACGGCCTCGATGACGAAGTCCGCCCCGGCGGCGGCACGCAGTTCGGTTGCCGTGCGCACGCGTTCGAGGGCTCGTCGCGCGAGCTCGGGCGTCGATTTTCCGCGCGTGACGCCCTCCTGGATATTTTTTTCGATGCGCCCGCGCGCGCGTTCGAGCGCGTCCGGCGCACTGTCGATGAGCAGCACCTCGAAGCCAGAGACGGCCAAGCTGTGGGCGATGCCGTTGCCCATCACGCCGGCGCCGATGACTGCGACCTTTTGCACTGGACCGCTCAGCGGGTGCGTCCCCGTCCGTGCGCGAGGTGCATGGTCTCGATGCTGTTCTTGCGCTCGATGACCTGCCGGGCGCTCTCCGTGAACCGTTGCCGCGTCGCATCATCGGCAAGTCGTATCTTGCCTTTCTTGACCGCGCCGACGTAGCGCTGTAGCGCCTCGACGGCGCGGCGGGTCTGCGGCCAGCTATCGGGCGTCTTGCCGTCTGCGCCTGGCTTGCCCAGGCGGTGCAGCACGGGAGCCTCGGAAATCCCCGGGTTCCGTAGGACCGCTTCCAGCCGTACCAACGAGTAGTTCTCGACGGCTCGGTTAAAGCGGGCCAGGAAAAGTCGCAACGGTATGCGCATCGTCGAACCTCGAGCTTCCAAGAAAGCGGCCACTATGGTGAAACAGGCATCCGGTTCGATTGAGCAACGCGGCCTTCATGCCGCAGCGCTCGGCATCGGCATTCGCGCCGCAGCCGCAGCTGATGCGGCAACGCTCGCTCGGCTGCTCGCGCCCCCGCGCGAGCGATCCGCGCGCGCGCTCCCGCCCACTGCCGTCGACATCGAGTTGCTGTTGCAGAGCGAGTCCGGCGGGATGCTCGTCTTCGAGGTCGTGGGAACGATCGCGGGCGCGATCGGTTACACGCTCGATGGCGACGCGTTTCGGCTCTTCAACCTGTGCGTGGACGACGCCAGCCCGCGCGTGGCCGTTGAATCGGTCGCGGGCCAGCTGGTCGCGGCTGCCGAGGAGATCGGGCGCAAGACAGGCGCGTCGCTCATCACAGCGCAAGCCGGCCGCGGCACCATTGAATTCGATGCCTTCGCGGCAGCCGGCTACGTCGTTGACTACGAAGAAATAGAACCGGCCGGAGAGGGCCTCGTGGCCGTCGCCGATTTCATCAAGCTGCTCTAAATCAGCTTGCCCGCTCCTTGGGCACGAACTTCAGCGCGACGCCGTTCATGCAATAGCGCAAGCCCGTCGGTTGGGGACCGTCATCGAACACGTGCCCCAGATGTCCGCCGCAGCGGCGGCAGTGCACCTCGGTGCGCGACATGAAGAGCGAGTTGTCTTGCTGCGTCTCGACCGCGTGCGGCAGCGGCTCGAAGAAACTGGGCCAGCCGGTGCCGCTGTCAAACTTCGCGGCCGAAGAGAACAGCGCCAAGTCGCAGCCGGCGCACAGGTATGTGCCGGCGCGATGCTCGTTTTCCAGCGGGCTGCTATTGGCATATTCGGTGCCTTGCTCGCGCAGCACGTGGTACTGCTCCGGGGTCAGCAGCTTGCGCCACTGGGCTTCGCTGTGCTCGACCTCGAAATGCTTGACGGTCTTTGCTTCCGCCTTGGATTTGGAGAACATGGTCTTGCCCGCTCCTATCGTGAGTACGATCGCCATCGATCCGGCTAACATCGTTCCGCGCTTCATTGCCATCCCCTTATAGTACGAATGACGCTCGCTTTGCATCATCCTCTACTACGTAACGCTGCGCTCTATGTATCATGATCGACGTAGTATTCGCCCCGAATCTTCTGGATGAGATGGATCGCGACTTTCGCACCGTCCCCGGCCGAGATGATCGCCTGGCTAGGCAGTCCCGTAATGCGGCCTGTCGCAAAGCAGTTGGCCACTGCCGTCTTGCCCTCGCTGTCCACGCTGACGAACTTCGAGCCGAATCCGCCGAGCGTCAGTCCAAGGCTGGTCGCCAGGTCCGTGCGCTTGTTGGATGCCAGCACGAAGAAAGAGCTCCGCAGCTCGGCGGTCTCCGTCGTGATGAAAAATGAGCCGTCGCGTCGCGCGACCCTTGTGATGTTCTCGTCCTCCACGTGCGCGCCGAACCGCTCGGCGTGGCGGCGTGAAATCTCGAGCAGCTCCTGGCCCCCGATGCCATCGGGGAATCCAAGATAGTTCCACACTCGCGTGACGCGGCGCAGGCTTGACTGAGCCTGGTCGAAGACGCCCACCTCGATCTGGGCGCGCGCGAGGAAGAGCGCGCACGCTAGGCCAGCCATCCCGCCGCCGGCGATGATGACTTTGTACTCGTTCATACGCTCCGGCACGTTGGCCGCGGGCCCCTCGCTCCCCTCACGCATCGAAAAGCCGCAATTCTGCCGTCTCCGGCGGCACCGGTTGCCCGAGGCGTGCCAGCATCCCGCGGACGGTCGCAGGCGCGAAGCCTTCGTAGTCGTTGCTTGCATAGGCGAAGATGTCGCTGACCGTTGGCTCGATCGTGCGGAGCATTCGTTCCCAGGCATCCATCGAGCCGCTGCGGTCGAGCTGCACGCGATCGTAGCGAGGCAGCGCCTGATCTCCCAACCAGCGGATGTAAGCGAAATCGGCCGGCGGGTCGGCCGCCAGTTCGGCGGCGATGCGTGCCGCGTGCGTGATGCTCGCACGGCTGCCTTCGGTCATCGCAAGCGTGAAATGATTCACGCGCGCGTGCGCATAGAGCTGCGCATCGTACCAGCGTTCGTCGCGCAGCTCGAGCGCGATACGGATGCCGGCGGGTAGCTCCGTTTCAAGAAAACCGAACAAGGCGTTGCGATTGTCGCGGGTGGGCCCGAAATCGGGCGGGCATTGCAGCAGCACGGCGCCGATCTTTTCGCCCAAGGGCCGGATGCGATCGAGAAACACCGCAAAGACGCGGTCGGCATGGGTGAAGCGGCGCTCGTGCGTGATCGAAGACGGCGTCTTCAGGGAGAACCGGAAACCGTCGCCGACGCTTGTGCGCCACGACTCGACCGAGGTTGCGCGCGGGATGCCATAATAGGTCGAATCGATCTCGACGGTGGGAAAGATGCGCGCGTATTCGGCGAGCATCTGCTTGGGGGAGACGGCAGGCGAGTAAAAGACGCCGGCCCAGTCCTTATAATTCCAGCTGGACGTGCCGAACCAGAAGCGGGCGCTCACGCAACGTTGATCACGCGATCGATGGCCGTACGGAGTTCGTCGCCCACTTCGTCGGCAGGCTTGTTGGCGTCGATGACTTCGAAGCCGTATTCGCCGGTCATGCTCTCGAACTGGTGCAAAATTCGTGATTGGTACTCTTTGAACGAGTCGAACATGTCGTTGCCCAGCCGCAGATCCATGCCCGATTCCCAGTAGTTGAAGCCTTTACCGCTGTTGATGGTGCGCTCGATGAGCCCTTGGACGCCGAGCTTGAGGTACAGCACCGCGTCGGGAATGGGTGCGAAGCCGTACACTTCGCGAATCCAATCGGGATCGGCGCCGCGCACGATCGCGCGTGCGATCGCCGAGTAGATGTAGCGGTCGGCCAGGATGACATAACCAGAACGCAGTCCGGGAATGATTTGCCCTTCGACGATATCCGCGAAGTCGGTCGCGTAGTATAAGAACAGCGTCGTGGATCCCAGCGTGTGACCGCGCTTGGCCTGCTTGATGCCTTTGCCGGCCAGTTCGGAGCGCGTGAAACCGGTTTCGATGACGGCGCTGCCGCGGCTTTCGAGCCAGCGTCGCAACTCCGCGATCTGCGTGGAGCGCCCTACTTTGTCGGGACCTTCGATGACGATGAGCTTGCCGCGCACTTCTCCCGGGTTGGCGAGCGGGGCCTCGCCGTAAAAGCGCAGTGACTTCACGCCGACGCCGATTTTAGTTGCGCACCGCCCAAACGCCGGTGGCGCGGCAGATACTTCTTGACGACCGCGCGCATCTGGCGCTGCTGGTCTTCGATCGTCTTGGTCGCATCCATGACGGTGAAATTGAACTCGCCGAGCATCGCCTCGTACTCTTCGACGATGCGCGCTTGGAAGAGCCGGAACGATTCGAGCGGATCGCGCGACAGCCCGATGTCGAGGCCGGCTTCGTAATACTTGAGATCGGGGCGTCCCATCACGATGCGGTCAAGCGCGACGTCGAGCGGCACGCGAAAATAAAACGTCACGGTCGGTACCGCCGCGAAGCGATACAAGGAACGCACCCATTTGCGCGTCACCCCACGCGCAACGTCGCGCGCGAACGCCGTGTAGGCGTAGCGATCGCACAGCACGACCGCGCCCGCCTTGAGGAAGGGCACGATCTCGTGCTCCATGCGGTCGGCGAAGTCGGTGGCGTGGATCAGGCTGAAGGTGGTGGGGGTGAGCAGTTGTTTCTTCTTGCCGCGCGAGGTCGTCGTTTTGACCAGCGGTGATGAATTCCACTCGGAG
>DATGHT010000182.1:0-3265 GCA_035307865.1 Candidatus Eremiobacteraceae bacterium
ACGCGGCGCGCCTTGCGCGGCGGCACGCGCAAGAACTTGACGGTCGCTCTGGCTTCCATTATTTCACTGCCGCCTTGTCCGCGCCCGTGCCGTGGCCGCGGAACAGCCGCGTCGGCGCGAACTCGCCCAGCTTGTGGCCCACCATGTTCTCCTGCACGTACACCGGGATGTGGCGCTTGCCGTCGTACACCGCGATGGTGTGGCCCACCATCGCCGGTATGACGGTCGAGGCGCGCGACCAGGTCTTTATGACGCGCTTCTCGCGCGCGGCATTCATGCGCTCGATTCTCACCAGCAAGTGATCCGCCACGAACGGTCCTTTTTTCGAGGATCGACTCATCTATTTGCTCCGCCGCTTCACGATGTACTTCGCGGTGCGCTTGTTGCGCCGCGTTTTCTTGCCCATAGTCATCTCACCCCAAGGCGTGGTCGGCGGCCGTCCGGCGGTCGAGCGCGCTTCGCCGCCGCCGTGCGGGTGGTCGACCGGATTCATCGCGACGCCGCGCACCTGCGGCCGGCGCCCGAGCCAGCGCGAGCGGCCTGCCTTGCCCACCACTTGGTTTTCGTGCTCGACGTTGCCCAGCTGCCCGATGGTCGCGCGGCAGGTGATCGCGATCTTGCGGACTTCGCCCGAGGGCATGCGCACCTGCGCGTAATCGCCTTCTTTGGCCATGAGCTGCGCGGCGCCGCCGGCAGAGCGCACGAGCTTGCCGCCCTCGCCGGGCGAGAGCTCGATATTGTGGATGACCGTGCCGAGCGGGATGTTCGAAAGCGGCAACGCATTGCCGACTTTGATGTCGGCCGCCGAACCGGACTCGATGACGTCGCCCACGCGCAGGCCGAGCGGCGCCAGAATGTAGCGCTTCTCGCCGTCGCGGTAGTGCAACAGCGCCAGCCGCGCCGAGCGGTTGGGATCGTATTCGAGCGCCGCAACCTTGGCCGGGATGCTATCTTTGTTGCGCTTGAAATCGATGCGCCGGTACATGACCTTATGACCGCCGCCGCGGTGGCGCACGGTGATGTGGCCGTTGAAGTTGCGGCCGGCGTGTTTCTGCAGCGGCTCGAGCAACGAATTTTCCGGCCGCTTTTTGGTCAGCTCCTCGAAGCTCGAGATGGCCGCGAAGCGCCGCCCCGGCGAGGTCGCTTTAAAGGTCTTTACCGGCATGTCGCATGCGTTCCCATGGTCGCGTGTTTATGATTCAAAGTAGTTGACGCCCCCGAGCTCGATCTTGTCGCCTTCGCGCAGGGTGACGATCGCTTTCTTCCAGTCCGAGCGCTGCACCGACGGTTTGCGCGTGCGCCGGCGGACGTCGCGTTTGCGCTTGCCGTGCACGCTGACGGTATTGACTCGCAGCACCGTCACTTTGAAGACGTGTTCCACGGCCGCCTTGATGTGATGTTTGGTCGCGGCGGGCGCGACGGCGAAACTGTATTGTGACGTCGCGGTCGCGGCGATCGACTTCTCCGTGACGAGCGGCCGCAAGATCAGCCGGCGTGACTCAGGCACCGCACACCTCCGCCAGCGCGTCGAGCGCGTGCTGGCTGAACACGGCGCGATCGTGGCTCAAAAGCGCGTGCACCGAAAGCTCGTGATGGCCCAGAACCAGCGCCTTGCGCAGGTTGCGCGCGGCCAAACCGATTTGGGGAGCGTGGGCGTCGCGCTCGAAGTCGAGCACGAGCACGACCGAATCGTTCTCACCGCTCCTCCACAGCGCTGCGACCAAATCTTTGGTCTTCGCGGGGTTCAGAGCAGCGACGTCCATGACGCTCAAGCTGCCCGCCTTCGCTTTGACGCCGACCGCCATCGCCAGCGCCTTGCGGCGGGCGCTCTTGTTCATGCGGATCGCGAACGAGCGCGGGTGAGGACCGAACACCACACCGCCTTTGCGCCAGATGGGCGAGCGGATGCTGCCGTGCCGGGCGCGGCCGGTACCCTTTTGCCGCCACGGCTTGCGGCCGCCGCCGGCGACTTCATCGCGCGTCTTGGTATCGGCAGTCCCGGCGCGGCGGTTGGCCAGATGGCGCACCACTGCTTGATGGAGCAGCGAAAGCTTCGGCTCGCGCTGGAACACCGCCGGAATGTCGACGGTCTTGGCCACCGGTTTGGCGGCCTTCTTGCTGCTCTTCTTTGCGCCGGTTTGCGCGCGCTTGGTCGTCGGCATGATCGCTTACCCTTTGGCCTTTTCTTTGGCGCGCACGCTGCGCCGCACGAAAACGACCGCGCGCCGGCCGCCGGGAACGGCACCTTTGACGAGCAGCAGATTGCGTTCTTCGTCCGCGCGCACGACTTCCAAGTTGAGCGTCGTGATGCGCTCGACGCCGAGGTGACCCGGGCGGTGGCTGCCCTTCACCGTTTTGGCGGCGTTGGTATCGCCGTTGCTCGCCGGCTGGCGGTGAATCATCGAGCCGTGGCTGGCGCCGCCGCCCGATGCGTTCCAGCGTTTCATGATACCGGTGAAGCCTTTGCCCTTGCTCAAGCCGGTGACGTCGACCCGGTCGCCCGCTGCGAATGACGCCACGGTGACGATGTCGCCGCCTTTGCTGTCTCCGGCATCACCGCGAAACTCGTGCAGCACGGTCTTGGGCGCGACGTTGAGCTTTTCAAAGCGGCCGCGCATGGGTTTGGTCAGGCTCTTCAGGCGCGCGTCTTCAAAGCCGAGCACGACCGCATCGTAACCGTGCTTGTCCGCGGCTTTGCGCTCGATGACTTGGCACGGACCGGCGGCAATGACCGTGACGGGCACGCGCTGCCCGTCGGCGGTAAAGATATTGGTCATGCCGACTTTGCGGCCGATGATCTGTTTCATGTCGTTATGCCTTCAGTTCGATGTCCACGCCGGCCGGCAGATCCAAGTGCATGAGCGCATCCATCGTCTTTGCGCTGGCTTGCAGTATGTCGATGAGCCGTTTGTGGGTGCGAATCTCGAAGTGCTCGCGGCTCTTCTTGTCGACGTGGGGCGAGCGCAAGACGCAAGAGCGCTCGATCTCGGTCGGCAGCGGCACGGGGCCGCTCACGAACGCACCGGTGCGTTTTGCGGTTTCGACGATGCGTTCGGCGGACTGGTCCAACACTTTGTGGTCGTAAGCCCGCAGCCGGATCCGAATTTTACCTGCCATGTCGTCCTACTCGTTCACTTTCGTGACGACGCCGGCGCCGACGGTGCGGCCACCCTCACGGATGGCAAAGCGCAGCCCTTCTTCGCAGGCGATCGGCGTGATCAGCTCCACCGACATGCGGATGTTGTCACCGGGCATCACCATCTCC
>DATGHT010000183.1:0-2687 GCA_035307865.1 Candidatus Eremiobacteraceae bacterium
CAGCACGCCCGGCGCGATCTTGCAGCCGCAGCCGCCGCCGTGAGAGAACGAAGTGAGTCTGATGTCTGCGATCATGTCCACGCTGGCTCCTGCAGGTCCGGTTATTGCCCCACGAAATGTTCCGCGTGATTGCTTACGCAAGCACGAGACGGTATCTGAGTATCGCACTCAGCGCGTCGACGAGTGCCGCGAGCACCAGCATGGCGACGATTACCGTGCACGCTTGCGCTTGATGAAGCAGCGACAGGTTGAAGTAAAGCAACTGTCCGAGCCCGCCCGCACCGACAAAGCCGAGGATCGCGGCCATGCGAATGTTCATTTCCCACCGATAAAGCGTATACGAGAGCAACTGGGGGAAGACGGTCGGCAGCGTGCCGTAAAGGAATGCGACGGCCGGCGCTGCGCCGGTTTCGGTGAGCGCGGCTGCCGGCGCGCGCGGCGTGTTTTCCAGCGCATCGGCGAACAGCCGCCCGAGCACTCCGGACGTGTGTGCAGCGAGCGCAAGCGTTCCGGCGAATGGACCAAGTCCCGCGGCAAGCACCATGAGCGCGGCCCAGACCAATTCCGGAACGGAACGCAACAGGTTCAGCACGAAACGGGTGGACGCGCGCGTGCTGCCATGGCGACCCGAAGCCGGAAGGGCGAGCAGCAAAGCACAGACGACGGCGAGCAGCGTGCCGACCGCGGAAACGGCGAGCGTTTCGATCGCGGCCTGGCCGGTCTTCGCGAGAAATTCGCGCGAAACATCCGGCGGAAAGAAGGACAGGAAAAAACGCGCGAGCTCGCGCGCCGCATCGAGCGTGAACAGGCGCTCGAGGCCGAGCGAGAGATAGGCGAAGCTTGCGACGACCAGCACGCCGATGACCGCAAGCGTGAAGAGGCAGCGGGTGCAAAGCTGCAATGCCTTGGTGCGGTGGGCACTCATCGACGCAAGGAATCGTTACGCGAGCCGCCTGCGAAGCACGCCGCTGATCGCATCGGCGAGCAGCACGAGCAGAAGGAAGACGACGAGGATCGTCGCTGCTTCGCCGCCGTTCAGCATTTTCATCGATTGGTCCATGAGCTGGCCCAGGCCGCCCGCGCCGACAAAGCCCATCACCACGGACGCGCGGATGGCGCATTCCCAGCGATACACCGTGTACGACACGATCTCCTGCGCAGCGTTGGGCAACAGCCCGTACAGCAGTGCCAGCGTGCGACCGCTGCCTGCCTCCAGAAGCGCATCCGCGGCCGCTGCATCGGATGACTCGAGTATCTCGGCGTAGATCTTGGCCAGCATGCCACCGTAGGTGATGGCGAGCGCGAGGACGCCTGCCGCAGGTCCGAGTCCGAACGCGCGCACGAAGAGCAACGCCCACACGAGCTCCGGCACGCCGCGTAGCGATACCAGCAGCGCGCGCGTCAACGCGTGCAGCACCTGGCTTAGCCGCCAGTGAGGACCGGGGCCGATGCGGGCGATCGACAGCGTGCGTGTCATCGCCAGCGCGAGCGGGGTGGCGATCATGAAGGCCAGCGCCATGCCGGAGGTGGCGATCGCGAGCGTTTCGAGCGTCGCGCGTACGAGGCGAGCGAGAAAATCCGGAGACGTTTCCGGAGGTACGAAACCCGAGAGAAAATGCGCCATGGCGGCGAGGTTTTGCGTCTCGAGCAGCGACGCAGGGTGAAACTGCGACCACACCAGGAGTGGCCACAACAGCAGCAACGCCGTTACCACGCCGCTTGCACGTTTGAGCGCGTCGGGGTCGAGTCGATGCGCGTGGCGAGTGATCATCACTGCACTGACCGGTACTGCGAGGCGCGGCGAATACCGCGCGCCGGCAGTGCGAGCGGCTCCGGCGCCTGCGTCGGTGGAATGCTGGCTTCGGACGCATACAGGTCGCGAAGCAGGGCGTCGGTGATGCGCACCGGCGGCAGATCGAAGGCAATTTCACCGCCTTTGAGACCGACGATGCGCGGAAACCAGCGCAGCGCGAGATCGACCGCGTGAAGGCTCGCGACCAGCGTCACCGAGCGCATCGTTGCGTCCTGCACGAGTTGGCCAAGCGTCAGGTTGGCGAGAGTCGGATCCATCGCCGACACAGGCTCGTCGGCGATCATCAGCGCGGGCTGCTGGTACAACACGCGGGCGACGCCGACGCGCTGCAGTTGACCGCCGGACAGTTGGTCGCAGCGCTCGAACAGGCGGTCGGCGAGCTCGACGCGCGCGAGCTGCGCCTCGGCGCCGGCGATGTCGGCAGGATAGAGCAGAGAGACCGCCGATTTCCACCACGGCCACACCCCGAGTCGCCCCGCGAGAATGGCGGTGATCGCGCGTTGACGCCCCGGAATGGGCGGGGTCTGATGCACGACCCCGATGCGGCAACGCAGGCGCCGCAGCGCCCGCGCGGACAAGCGCCACGGTTCTTGCCCGAGTACTTCAATGCCGCCGTCGTCGGGGCGCACTGCCGCAGCGAGCAGGCGCAAGAGCGACGTCTTGCCCGCGCCGGAGGAACCGATAACGGCGAGACGCTCGCCGTGTCCCGCACGGAGCGTAATGCGGGACAGCGCGCGCTGCCCGTTCGGATACGACAGGCCTGCAATGCGGAACTCGAAGCTCATGGCGTCGATCAGACGATGATCAAGGCATCAGCTTGGCCGCGCGTGCGGCGTGTTCGATGCCGGCGTAGTTCTCGGGTCGGGTGGGAATA
>DATGHT010000184.1:0-7932 GCA_035307865.1 Candidatus Eremiobacteraceae bacterium
GGTTGCAAACGCCGCTGCCGGGCCGCCCACCCGCATCGAGGTGCGCGGCGCCAGCGGCACATCGAAGCGGACGTTTTCAGCGAGCAGTTCCAAAAGCCGGGTGCGATCCTCAGACGAAAGAATGTTGCCCGGAACCGACGATTCGGCGCTCACCATTGCGAACTGCGGAGGGGAAGGGTCGCCGCGCTAGAGCGACGCGACACCGGCATCGGCCGCAGACAACCCGGCGGCAAGCTCGTGCGCAACGCCTCCGATGTCACCTGCGCCGAGCGTCAAGACGAGATCGCCGGACTTGATCGTGCGTTGCAAATATGCCAGCACATCGGCGAGTTTGGGCAGATGCGTTACTTGCCGCTCCGCGTCGAGATCGTGCACGAAGTCTGCGATCGACTCGGCGCGCACGCCGAGCAACGGCATTTCGCCGGCGGCATAGATGTCGGTGATGATCACTTCGTCGGCCCGCAACAGCGCGCGGGCAAAATCACGCATCAGGTAGGCAGTGCGGCTGTAGCGATGGGGCTGGAACGCGACCACGATGCGGCCGCGCCAATACGCACGTGCCGCAGCGATCGTCTCTTGCACGGCGGTCGGATGGTGCGCGTAATCGTCCACGACCATGATGGATTCGCTTTCGTACAACACCTGAAAGCGGCGCGCGACGCCACGGAAGCGCGTCAAAGCCCGAGTGATGGCATCAAAAGAGACGCCGAAACGCAACCCGACCGCGACCGCGATGAGCGCGTTCGCGATGTTGATAAGCCCGGGCACGCGCAGCGTCGCCTCACCCAGGGTGAGGTCGCCGCTCTGCACCGTAAACGACGAACCAAAATCGGCAAGCTCGTAGTGCGTGGCGCGAATGTCGGCGGCCGCATCAAAACCTGCGCTGATCGTCGCGGGGTCGCCGAGCAAGCTCGGGGACTGGCGGAACCGTCTCATCATTTCAGCAACGGCCGGACAATCTGCCGAGGCGACGATGCAGCCCGACGGCGGCACGCGTTTGATAAACGCTAAGAACGTCTCGATCAGATGCTCGAGGTCGCGGTAATATCCGAGGTGATCGTTTTCAATATTGGTGACGACCGCACAATTGGGCGTGAGCCGCAAAAACGAGGCGTCGCTTTCGTCCGCCTCAGCGACCACGACGTCGCCGGCTCCCAAGCGCGCATTGGCGCCGAGATCGTTGACCTCACCGCCGATCAGCACCGTCGGCGCAAGCCCGCCGGCGTCGAGCACGGACGCGATCATGGACGTGGTCGTCGTCTTGCCGTGCGTGCCGGAGACCGCTACCCCTTTTTTGTCGGCCATGATTTCGGCCAACATTTCGGCGCGCTGCATCACGCGGATGCCCGCGCGCGCAGCGGCGATCACTTCGGGATTGTCGGGGGGTATCGCGGATGAGATGACCACCGCGTCCGCTCCCTTGACGTTGTCGGATCCATGACCGAGCGTCACCGTGGCGCCCAATGCGCGCAACTTCTCCAGCGTTCCGTTGATTTTGAGGTCGGAACCGGAAACGCTTACCCCGAGGGCCAGCAACACGCGGGCAATCGCGCTCATGCCAATCCCGCCAATGCCCACGAAGTGGACGTGGCGATGGTTATGTCTCATATCTTCCGACCACGTTGGCTGTTGCAAACACCGGCCCTCTGCTTACAATATCGGCGCGCTGCTTTCGCCGCATCGCACGCACCCATCACACTAGGCTGCAGTGTTTCGCGCGACGCCGATGCGCCCCGATAAGAGCCGCTCGAGCATCACGGACACCGCCTGCGGATGGGCCAGGCGGAGCAGCGCCGTATGCATGGCCGCCAGCTTGTCGGGTTCCGCCGTGTCCATCAACATCCAGTACAGGGAATCGGGGGTCAGCAGGGCGTCCTCCATGGTGAGCGCTGCACCCCGGTCGACCAGATAGGCGGCGTTGGCACGCTGGTGATCCTCTGCGGCGTGCGGGTAGGGCACGAAAATGCACGGCAGGCCTACGGTGGTCATTTCGGCGAGCGTCGAGGCGCCGGCCCGGCAGACTGCGAGGTCCGCCGCCCAATACGCGAGCGGCATCGAATCGAGATAGGCCAGCAGATGATACCGGTTGGCGTTTTCCTCCGCTTTGCGCTCGGCGGCCATCCACGCAAAGTCACGCAGCCCCGTGATGTGGATGACTTGCCAGTTCTCAGGCAGCCGCCGCCGCGCCACCATGCCGCTCGTGGCGACGTTCAAGCTGCGTGCCCCCTGGCTGCCGCCAAACACCAAGACGGTGAAACGTTGCGGATCCAAGCCGAGGCTGCGACGCGCGTCGGCCTTGGACATCGCCGTGTAGAGTTCGCCGCGCACCGGCACGCCGGTCAAACGGAATTTTTCTTTGAAATGCCGCGACGTTTGCGAATCGGGATGCGCTCCCCAGACCTCGTCCGCTACCCGGGAGAGCCGCCGGTTGGCATAACCAGGCATCACGTTCGGCTCGAGCAATACGATCTTGAGGTCGCGAAGCACGCGCAGCCGGCGCAGCAGCGCCCCGGCCAGCACCGCGGGCGCGCTTGCATACCCGCCGCCGGCGACGATCACGTCGGGCCGGAATTTTTTGAGCGCGAGGACGGCAGCGAACACCGCGGCGGTATTTGCTGCGACGCTGCCGGCGGAGGCCAACGCTTTTTTCCCGCTGAGCGGTTTGCTATCTAAGGTAACGTATGGAATCGCGTCACGCTCGAGCAGCTGCTGATCCATGTTGCCGCGCGCGCCGACGAACAGAATCTCGTGGCGTTCGCTTTGGGCGCGTGGCTGGGGTGACGTAAGCTGGCCGGATTGGGTTGCGGACCGGCCCGTGGGCGAGCAGTCCCCGAGCGCCTCACCGTGTTGCAACGCCCGAGCGAGCGAGAGAATCGGGTAGAGATGACCGCCCGTGCCCCCGCCCGTGAACAGGATGCGCATCAGGACGCCTTCCTGCGCGCCACGTCGAGCGTCGCGGCGGGCCTTTTGCGACCTCGCGACACGCTCGCGAGCAAGCCGACAGCGAACAACGTCGTGGCGAGCGACGTCCCTCCGTAGCTGATGAACGGCAGCGGCACTCCCGTGACCGGCCATGACGACGTGACGACGCCGACGTTGATGAAGGCCTGCAAAGCGATCGATGCGGTGATCCCGATCGCGAGATAGAAGCCGAAGCGGTCTTCGGCTTTCATCGCGATGCGGATCCCGCGGTATGCGAATGCCAAGAAGAGCGCCAGCACGGCCGCAGCTCCGACGAACCCGAGCTCTTCGCCGATGATGGAAAAGATGAAGTCCGTATGCTGCGCAGGCAGATACCCGAACTTCTGCCGGCTTTGTCCAAGCCCAAGACCGAACATCCCGCCGGATCCGAGTGCATACAGCGACTGAATGATATGATAGCCGCTGCGCAACGGATCCTTGAAAGGATGGAGAAACGCCAGGAACCGGTCGCGGCGGTACGGGCTCGCGTAGATGAATGCCAAGAGAGCGGGCACGGCGACCGCGACCTCGATCGCCAAATGGGTCAGTCTCGCGCCGCCGACGAACAGCATCACAAATGCGCTCAACAGGAAGATGGTCGCCGTTCCCAGGTCGGGCTCGCGCATGACGAGCGCGAAACAGATGCCAACCCAGAGCAGCAGCGGAAATCCTACTTGCTTGAACGAGCGCGCGCCGTCCGAGCGAGCGCTCAAGAGCGCCGCCATGAACAGCAGCAACGCGAGCTTTGCGAACTCGGAAGGTTCGAAACTGAGATAGCGCAGCGATATCCAGCGCCTCGCGCCGCCTTCCACCGAGCCGACATGAGGCAGCAGCACCGCCGCCAGCAAAAGAACTGCGACGCCGAAGATCCAGGGAGCTGCCGGCCGCAACTTCGTGTAGTCGATGCGCAGCGCGATAACAAGCGCCACGAGCCCGATCGCCGCCCACACGAATTCCCGCTTCAGATAGTAGGCAGGGTCGTGATATTGCGTGTACGCGACCGCCGATGACGCGGAGAACACCATCACGATTCCGATCGCCGTGAGGAGTCCTGCGATCACCAACAGCCCGGCATCGGGCGCGCGCCGCTCGATCACGAGGCGACCACCCCGGACGCAGGGCTGCGGCCCTGCGCGAGCTCGGCGAACAGGTCGCCGCGTTGCTCGGCGCTGGCGAACATGTCAAATGATGCACACGCGGGTGAGAGCAGCACCACATCGCCGGGTACGGCGGCGCGGCGCGCGCTCTCGACAGCTTCTGCAAGTGAACCCGCGAACGCGACGGACGTGTCCCTCACCTGCGCTGCGATCTCCGGCGCGGCTTCGCCGATCAAGACGATCAGTTTGGCGCGCTGTCCGGCGACGGCCGCGAACTCGGCGAAATCCGTTTTCTTGCTCTTGCCACCGGCTATGAGGATGATCGGCGCGTTGAACGCTTCCAGCGCCCGAATGGCAGCATCCGGATTGGTGGCTTTGCTGTCGTCGATCCACGTCACGCCCGATTGCTGGTGCACGACGGTCAAACGATGACGTAAAGGTTCGAACGATGCAAGACCGGCTCGCAGCGCTTCAAGCCGTACGCCGGCGTGCAGCGCGGCGAGTGACGCCGCCAGCGCGTTCTGCACGTTGTGCCGGCCACGCAGCTGCATCGCGGCTACGGTGACGAGCGGCTCAAGTTTTTGGTTGATGCGCAGCAGCAGGGTGCCGTCCGCGCAGGTTGCGTCTGCTCGCGGATCGCTCGGATCCATACCGAACCACAGCGCACGGCTTCGCAGCCGGCCGGAATCGCCCGCTAAGGCAGCACAATACGGGTCGTCTAAGTTGCCGACGAACAGATCGTCCGGCTGCTGGTTTTTGAAAATGCGGAACTTGGCGTCAGCATAGGCCTGCATGGACGGGTAGCGGTCGAGATGGTCGGGCGAGATGTTCAGCAGCACCGCGATGCGCGGTGAAAACGCGTGGATGCCCTCCAGCTGAAAGCTCGAAACCTCCGCAACCACCCATTCGTCTGCAGTGGCTGCCGCCGTCTCGCGGATAAGCGGATTCCCAATGTTCCCGCCGACGCGCACGGGTTTGCCCGCAGTCCGCAGCAAATGACCCACGAGCGCCGTGGTCGTCGACTTTCCCTTGCTGCCCGTTATCGCGATGAGCGGCGCGGCGCAAAGCTGGTAAGCGATCTCGATCTCTGAGGAAACCGTGACACCCGCAGCAAGCAGTTGCTGCACGGCTGGGTTCGTCAACGGCACGCCGGGTGACACGACCGCGTCCTTCGCGCTCTTGAGCGCGTCCGAAAAAGCGCCTTTGTCCAGCAGCGGCACGCCGATTTGCGAGAGAGCGCGGCGCTCGTCGCATAATTGTGAATACGGTTTGTCGTCATAAGCGGCAACGGCGATGCCTCTGGCGCGTAAGACCTCTGCCGTCGCGAAACCGCTGCGGCCAACCCCGATCACCAGCACTGTCTCGCCGGGCCGGAACCCGCGTGGCGCGCGGGTCACGAGGTCTCACCGCGCGCGGCGCCCCAGCATGCCAGCCAAGTCGCGGCGGCAAACAGCGTTTGCACGATGATGAAAGTCGATGTGACCGCCGCCTCGCGCCAGCCCGAAAGCTCGAAATGGTGGTGCAGCGGACTCATGCGGAATATGCGCCGTCGCGTCGTCTTGAAGCTGATGACCTGGAGTATCACCGACAGTGCTTCCAGGACGAAGATCGCTCCGAAGAATGGTAAGAGCAAGAGCTCGTGCGACTGGATCGCGAGACCCGCGAGCAATGCTCCCAGTGCGAGCGATCCGGTGTCTCCCATAAAGATCTTGGCCGGATGGCGGTTGAACCAGAGGAAGCCCAGACACGAGCCAAGCGCTGCGATGCCGACGCCTACAGGACCACCGATGCCGGGCCGCAGGGGAAGCTGCAGTGCCAGCAGCGTCGGCAGCACCGTGCCGGCGGCGAGGCCGTCGAGCCCGTCGGTAAGATTGACTGCATTGGCGGCTCCTACGATTGCCAGCACGCTCAAAACGGCCCACGCCGCGTGCGGCAGCACGACGGTACCGCCGAACCAATACTGCGCGCTGGCCGTTGGGTCGCTGCGCCCAAGCCATGCCACGTAGCCGATGGCTGCGAGCGCGAGCAGCGCAAATTTTATGCGCGCGCGCAGGCCGAGCGCGCGCTGCGCGCGCAGGATGAGCAGATCGTCGGCGAAGCCCACGAGACCTGCCGCAATCATCAAGCAGAGCAGCGGCAGCTGGCGAGCATCCTGGTAGGTAAGCGCGTAACCCGCGATAGCAGCAAGCGTGAACGCCGCGCCGCCGAGCGTCGGCGTCCCTTCCTTGACGGCGTGCGTCTTCGGTGCATCTTCGTAGATGTGCTGACCGGCTCGCCCGCGGCGCTGCCGCGCGATGATGAATGGGATGCTCACGGCGCTCACGACGATGCCGGTGAAGAATGCGGCAATGAGCGCGGTCGTCAATGCGGCTCTGTCAGCAGCGGCGATCGCCGCGGTGCCCCCTCTTCGGGCCGGTATTTCAAGACCACGATCGGCGTCTGCTGATCCGAGTTGCCCGCCGGGTTGGACAGCAGGCACTGCCGGACCACGTCGGCGTCGACGCCGGCGCTCGCTCCCAGGATCTCCGCCTTCCCCAAATCGTTGGCATCAACCACGCAAGCGTGCGCGCAAACCTCGGCGGCGATGGCGTCCGCGGCGTGGGCCGGCTGCTCCGGACCCAACACGATGTGTCGCTCGTATGGGGGAAGCGTGCCGGTGTAGCCATCGATCTCAGCCACGGCAGATCCCAAAATGCGATAGAAGTCGCCGCGCCGGCCGATAATCCTTCCGGCGGCGCCGGCGGCTGCCGCCGCCAACACTTTCAGCGTGCCTGCTTTTTCCAGCACGAGCTGCATAGACTCCGGCTGATTCACGGTTGCGTACGAGCCCGCGCGCTGCGCGAGCAACCGCGCAAGCCGGCTTGGCCGGATAGCTTCAGCCCGGATCGAACGGCCCTGCGCGATCGCGACAGCGGTCTCGGAGACGCAAACGACGTCGTCCGCTTGCACCATCCCCCGGCAGCAGCGCGCGACTAACTCGCCCAGATCGTCGCCTTCCTTTATAAGCGGTGTGCGCACGGGGATGGCGACGATGCGGCCCGGCAAGGCGGGCATGTCCAGCGTGAACGCGCCGCTCACGAGGCTAAACTCCCGCTCGAAAGCAGGCCACGCAGGATCTCCTCCATGCGTTGCACGCGCGAGCCCTTCAAGAGCACGCAGTCGTCCGGACGCAGAGCGCCGCGCAAACGCTCGGCAGCCTCGTCGTTGCTTCCATAGATCTGCACTGCATGAGCGGGCATGCCGGCCGCACGCGCGCCGTTCGCCAGCTCGTGCGCATATTCTCCGCCGCAATACAGCAGGCTGACACCGCTGCGGGCGGCCGCCGCGCCGGTCGCTTCGTGCAGCGCGCGCGCTGCTGCGCCCAGCTCCGCCATGCTGCCGAGCACGGCGATGTGGCGTGCCGCCGGCAGTTGCCGGAAGGCGAGCAGCACATTTTGGACGGAGGTTGGGCTCGCATTGTAAGCGTCGTAGACGATCGTCGCGCCCCGTTCGGCGCGATGGATTTCGAAACGGCCCGCCGGCAGGCGGAGGTTCCCAAAACCGGCGACAGCGGTCTCGAAACTAAGGCCGCACGCGATGACAGCACCGCAAGCCAGCAATGCGTCGCGCAAGGTGTGATCGCCCAGCAAATTCCATTGTGCGAAGGCGTGCGAAGCGCCAAGCGTGATCGGAACCCGTCCCTCGTGCGGCACTCCGGACTCTACCATGATGCCTGCGGCGGGTGGATCGCCGCACAGACGAGCCCAAATGGTCTTGGTTTCCAGATTCGCTTCCGCCGCGAGCATCCGAGTCCACGAATCGGCAGAGCTGCAGACCGGCTGAGCACCCCGGCCAAAAATGGCGAACTTGGTACGCGCGAGCTCCTCCTGATCGC
>DATGHT010000185.1:0-4555 GCA_035307865.1 Candidatus Eremiobacteraceae bacterium
TAACTTTTCACCGCCGGAACGCCAACGTGATGTCTTCGCGCAGCAGCTCGACCTTGCAGGTGAGCACCGTTTGCCCGCAATCATCCATTGTCGCGAAGCCTACGACGATCTCGCGGTGCTGTTGGGGCGCCACTACAAAAAAAACGCGCCCGCGGTCATCCATTGCTTCACAGAATCCTATGAGATCGGACGGCGCTTCATCGACGAATTCGGGGTTTTTCTCGGCATCGGCGGCGTCGCAACGTTCAAAAACTCCCACCTGCTCCACGATGCCGTCAGGCGTTTGCCATTGACACAGCTCGTGCTCGAAACCGATTGCCCGTTCCTCACGCCGGCGCCGCATCGGGGCAAACGCAACGAACCCGCTTTCGTGCGATTCACATGTCAGGCGCTCGCCGCGCTGCGAGGCATAGCATTGCAAGAAGCAGCGGCGGTGACGAGCGAAAACGCTATGCGGCTGTTTCCAAAGCTTGCGCGACGCAACCCCGTAGTTTGATCGGGCGCGCGAGGGCCCAGTTGCTTTCAAATTCGTTTCGCAAAGACTTCGCGCCATCGGCAAAGCAGTCGGGGGCGGCTATGATAGCGACTTCGCGCGCCTCGTCCAACCCATTGTGCGTGAGGTTGGCAGATCCGACGTAGATCTCGGTTCCCGCATCGACATATTTTTCGTGCATGTACTGTTTGGGCAGCGCCCTGACGGCGACGCCGCAGTGCTCAAGCTCCCGGATCGTGCGCGCCTCGGTGACCGAAACTTTCTTACAGGCATCGAGCAGAATGCGGTCGGCGTGGCCGTTACCGCGCCGCGCCTCGAGCTCCTCGACGATCTGCGGATCGGAGAGATCCTCGACGGCGATGTTCAGATCTGCATCGCTTGCGAAGAGCGGCTGCAAGTTCGAGCGCAGCGCCGCTCCAGGACCTGCCAACAGATGTGCTCCGCATTCCTCATCTTTACGCGAGAGAGCGTCGCGCAACGCGACGACGTCGGATGCATTGCTGTCGCTCACGACCACGCTGCCCGGGGAATAGCAACCGGACGGCGTTTGGTTTGCTGTCGCGACCAGCGCCTGACGTCCGTCTACCACGGCAGCTTTGGCATGCAGCAGTACAATCGGATCGAGCGAGACGTCGACGTGCACGAGCGGAGAGAAGCGCACACGCGCCTCGGCGATGGCATCGACGGCGCGAACCGGCTGGCTCTTGTCGCGCGCGCCCCGATGGTAGCGATCGGGCGCACCTTCGAGTTCGATACGAACGTCGACCCCGCGTGCCGCTGCGTCATTGAGGCTGGCGATGATGCGCGGGTCGGTGATGCGGTAGAACTCGGCTCGGATGTGGTGACGTGCCGAATCGAATGCCGCGCACAACGCGTCGCGCGCAGCAATGCCGGAGCTCACCTGCAGTTCTGCCATGGTGCATAGTCACGCAGCCCCAAGCGCGGGTCAAGAGAACGCGCTGCAGTCAGACACCGCCCAATGTCGCAGCCGCAGCGTGCATTCCCAGGAAAGAGTTTTCGGCCATTCGAAAGCTGCGAATTCCTTGGAGCTGCGTGGCGGCAACAAAGCATGGACAAAGGAAGCTCGGTTCGCGACATGTTCGGCGCCATCGCACGCCGGTACGATCTCGCGAACACGGTGATGACCGGGGGAATGGACGCGCTGTGGCGCAGACGCGCGGCAGCTTGCGTCAGTGCGCCCCCTGACGGTCGTCTGCTGGACGTGTGCTGCGGCACCGGAGCGTTGACGCGTCTGCTGGCCCAGAAGGTGCCGCGCGGCGAAGTCGTCGGCGTTGATTTTTCCGAGCCCATGCTGGAAATAGCAAGACGGCACCCATCGCAAAATGCGCGCTACGAGTTGGCAGACGCGCTGCAGCTGCCGTTTGCAGATGGGTCATTCGACGGCGCCACCATGGCGTTCTCGCTGCGCAACGTCGTTGACATTCCGCGCTGCCTGCGCGAGATCGCGCGCGTGCTAAAAGCCGGCGCTGTCTTTGCGAATCTCGAAGTGAGCAAGCCGGCCAATCCACTCCTGCGCAAGACGTTTTATGCCTACTTCTATGGCGCGGTGCCGTTCATCGGGGGCCTGGTTGGCGGCAATGCGGCAGCCTACCGGTACTTGCCGCAGTCGTTGATCAATTTTCCGGACGTACGAACGCTCAGCGAGCTGTTTCGCGCAAACGGTTTTGCGAGTGTGCGCTGCACGGGACTCATGGGCGGCGTTGCCACGCTGCACGTCGGCGCGACTGCAGCACGCAGCGCCGCCGCTTCCGCAGCGGCGTACGCGAGCGCGCACGCGTGATCGTCGAACACGGCACACGCCATGCTCCGTAATTCGGCGCCCGGCGCGATCCGCGACGTCGTCGAACAATTCGTCCGCGAAGAGCTGTCTCAAGAAAATGCGCAGATCGCTGGTGCGGTGTGGTCGATGCTGGACGCGGGTGGAAAAGGGTTGCGGCCTCGCATCACCATGCTCGCAGCACTCGCCTGCGACTCGGAAGCGGTGGAGGACCCGCTGCTCGCCTCGTACATGGAACTCATCCACGTCGCGACCCTCATTCACGACGACGTCGTCGACAACGCGCGCCTGCGGCGCGGGCGCGATTCGACCAACAGCGTGCACGGGAACCGGTTCTCGGTCCTGGCGGGTGACTATCTCTTCGCCTGGGTTTTCAAGAAAATAACCCAAGGCTACGACAACCCCGTTCCGACGATTCTCGCAGCGATGCTGTCCGAGATCTGCAACGGTGAAGTGAAGCAATTGCGCGCCGCCGGCAACCTGGCGCTGGGCCGCGCCCACTACTACGAAATCATCGGGAAAAAGACTGCGGAGCTGTTCGCGTCCTGCGCCGAAGTCGGCGGCATCGTCGCCTTGCAGCGCAGGTCGGGCCAAAGCGGCCCTGCCCTGCGAAAGGTTCCTGCGGTGCGCGCGCTGCGCGCGTATGGCTATGCGTTCGGCATGGCGTTTCAGATGCGCGACGACGTGCTGGACGTCGTCGCGAGCGAAGCCGCGCTCGGCAAGCCCGCGGGCTCAGATTTGCGAGAGCGTAAGGTGACCTTGCCGCTGATTCTGGCGCTCGAGCAACGGGAGGCACAAGTGCACGCTGCCGCACTGCATGTCTTCGCGCATTCTGCAAGTGACGGGCTGGATCGCGTGCCCGCTTTCGACCAGCTCGTGCACGCGCTGCGAGCACCGGAAGCCGTCGAGCGCGCCCGAGCTATCATTAAAGAGTACGAAATCCAGGCCAAAGCGGCGCTGCGCGAGCTCCCGCCGTCAAAAGCGGTCGCCGAACTGGCAGCGCTCACGCAGAGTCTTAGCGAATTCTCATACTAGCCGGCAGGGCTCAGCTGCTCGGCCGAAGGAGCTGGAAACCGACATGACTCTCACGTTTGCCGTTTTGGGCCTGGGGCCGGACATTCTGATCGTCGTTGGTCTCGTCGTCATTCTCTTCGGAGCAGAGCGCATACCGAAGCTCGCCCGTTCGATGGGTGAGGCGAAGAAAGAATTCGAAGCGGCCCAACGTCCGACGATGCCGGCACCGCCTGCGCAAAGCGAAGCTCCGCCCCCGCCGCAAGCGACGACTCCGCCCGCTCCGCCACCTGCAGCGCCGCAGTCCTAACGATTCTCAAAAACGAACCGCCGGCGATGACCGCGCAGACGCCGGCCGGCGTTGCGCCGCCGGTCTCCGACGACGTCGAAATGACATTCACCGAACATCTGGCGGAGCTGCGGCGGCGCCTGCTGGTCGCCGTGCTCGCAATCGTCGTGACGTCGAGCGTCGCATTTCCTTTCATGGGTTCGATCCTGCGTTTCGTCGAACAATTCTTTCTGCATGGCATCGCGCTGCACGTGTTTTCACCCGCCGAGATCATCCGCGTGCAGCTCAAACTGTCCGTGCTCGTCGGCATCGTCGTCTCTTTTCCGATCATCTTGTACGAAGTGTACGCGTTCATCGCGCCCGCGCTTGAGCGGCGCGTGCGGCGGCGCATCGTATGGTACGCGCTGCCAAGCTTCGCTATGTCGCTCGCCGGCTTGGCTTTTTGCGGATTCGTCGTGCTGCCGTTCGTCATGCACGCGCTGCTGCGGTTCACGCAGAATTCAGGTCTGATCGGGACGTACCAGCTCGAACCGACCGTGGGATTCATCGCGCTACTGCTCGGGATATTCGCGGTGATGTTTCAACTCCCGATCGTGCTTTCGATTCTGGCGAGCGTCGGTCTCGTCAACGCCAGGATGCTGGCGAACAAGTGGCGGCACGCCACGATCGTCATCGCGCTCGCTGCCGCGATCGCAGCCCCCGACGGCAATCCGCTGACGATGATGCTGCTGGCCGCGCCGCTGCTAGCGCTCTACGTGCTCAGCATCGTCGTCGTGCGCTTCACGCAGCCCAAAATCGCAACGCGCGCCGCGCAGAGCTAGGACACCAAAACCAGGCACGAGAAGGCCGAACGATGAGCGCCATGCCCGCCAATCGCACGGAATCGCTGCGCGAAGAAATCCTGAACCTGCTGAGCAACGTGCTGTTTCCCGTCGTGGTGTTCTTGGTCTGGGCGGCCGCGACC
>DATGHT010000186.1:0-5683 GCA_035307865.1 Candidatus Eremiobacteraceae bacterium
TTGCGCTGGTGGCTCATCCCTGCAGCCGCGATTGCCATGATCTTGTCCGCGCCGTTCGAAAAGTTCTACTTGCCGTTTGCGGTGCACGGGGTCATCCTCGGAGCGGCCTGGGCCGCTTGCCTCGTCGCCTTGTGGCCGTCACTGCGGCGGCCCAGTTCGGGGCCGGGCGTCCGCATCGTCGCTGTGGGTTTGGCCTTGCTTGCGATCGATTACATGCAACACTTGCCCACGGCGTTGATCGCCATGAACAGCAGCGTCGTTGTCAATCCCTACTATTACACCATCACCTCGCTGGTCGATGGCATGCTGGAGTTCGTCCTCGGCTTTGGCACGGTCGTTGTGATCGTTGATGCCGTCCGCGCGGAACTGGAGAGCGCGAATGCGCGGTTGATGACGGCGCATCAGCGCACCGAGGAAGCTTTACACCGGGATCCGATGACGGGTACGCTGAACCGCTATTCGTTTTTCGCGAGCTTCGGCCAGAGCGACCAAGAATCGCGGATCCATGGCGTGGTCGTGGTGGTAGACCTGAACGATCTCAAGAGCATCAACGACACGCATGGCCACGCCGCCGGTGATGAAGCGATCAAAGCTGTCGCCAAAGCGCTTGTGTCGCTCGTTCGTGCGGATGATCCTGTCTATCGCTGGGGCGGCGATGAGTTCGTGGTCGTGATGATCAATGCACGCGAGCAGCTTGCGCTGCAGCGCATGGAACGCTTGCCGGCTGCTCTTGCGCGCGAAACAGCGGAACTTTCGCGGCGCCTGGGCGAAGTGACTGCGACCTATGGCATCGCGGCCTTTGACCCCCAGACGAGCGTCGCGACCGCGATCGATCATGCCGATGCCGCGATGTACGCAGCCAAGCCGCTGCGGGTGGCTTCAGGCAGCTAACGGCTGATCGAGATCGGTCGATTGCCGAGCGGGATGCGCTCGCCGATGCGGCGTGTCGGCAAGTCGAGTGGAACGCAGTCGTTATCACCCGCGTCGACGACCAATGCCGCAGAGCCGCTGCCGTCGAGAATCAGTGCGATCGGGTTCAAACCAACTCTGATCGGCGCAGTTGGAGCTTGGGTACCGGCATCGATCGGTGTCACCGTGTCGCTCGCAAAATCGGCAACGTACAAGAATTTGCCGTCAGGGGAAAACGCAAGCCCGCGAGGCGAGATGCCGACCGTAATGTCGCGGGTGGCTTGCAGCGTCACAAGATCGATGGCAGTGACGGAATCAGCCCCTGAATTCGTCACGTAGGCCGTACGACTGTCCGGCGCGACAGCGATGTTGCGCGGGTGGGCGCCAACCGGAATCGGGTCGCGCGGCGTCTGCGATCGTAGATCCACGGGCGTCACATCGTTGGAGCGCAGGTTAGCGACGAGCAGCAGCGCGCCGTTGGGCGTGATGGCAAGACCACCGGGCTGATCGCCCACCGGGACCGGTTTGCCTGCTACCAAGCTCGTCGCATCGATGGGCTGCACCGCATTATTGCTGGTCAATGAAACCCAGATCGTCTTGCCATCGGGCGTCACGCGAATGCCCCATGGCGAGCCTGCGACCGGCACCGTCGCTTCAACCGACTCCGTGTCGGTGTTGACGACACTGACTGCTTGTTCGCTCTGATCCGAAACATAGACTCGCCGGCCGTCCGGACTAAGCACCAAGTCACGCGGGTTCGCTCCAACCGGAATGGGGACTCCAAACGCATGGGTGACCGGATCGACCGGCGTGATCGTGTTGTCGAAATAATTCGCCACGTAGGCGAGCGCAAGGTGCTGGCCAGGCTTTGCCGCTCGTACGATCCATGTCGCCCGAGGTAACGTCGCGCCTTCGCCGGTCTTGGCAGTCAGCGATACATCGTACAGGCCAAGGCTGGTGCCCGGGTCGACCCCGAGCTTCGCGTCGGCGGTGTCCGTGCCGCCGGCGGGAGCGTTGAGATGATGGCTGAGCGCGCTCAGCTGTAAACCGCTCGGCACTATTGCTTGCTCCGTCACACCGACGGGGCCCGCGCCCAGACGATTCGCCAGATCCACCTGCACGGTTTCCGAGCTCCCCGGCGCGAGACGCAACTCGGCGGGATGAGCGAACAGCTCGGCTTGCGTTCCGGTTGGAAAGCGGCTGAAACCCAGCGTGTAGGAGGGCGGCGCGTCCTTGTCGTCACTTGCCCAAGCCGTGTTGGGCGTGCTCCTCAGTGTGAAGCTCAAGCGGATAGGTTGCGAGGTTGAGAATCTTATCCAACTGCGCGACCATGGCTTACCGTTGAGCGTAACGGATTGCACGTAGGCATTGTCCGGCGATGCGGCCGGCGCGACGATGTCAATATTCGCCCCGCCCGGAACGCGGATCGAGACTTGCGGAAAAATCGGCGCCGTCAGATCGAGGATGGGGACGGACGGATTTTGCGGATAAAGCCCCAGCGCAGCCCAGACATACCAAGCACTCATGGTGCCGAGGTCATCGTTACCGGGAATGCCGTCTGGCGTATCGCCCCAGAGCTGGATCATCGCATCGCGGACGACGCGTTGCGTCCGCCAGGGGGCGCCGGCAGTCAAGTATGTCCAGGGACTGCCGATCGTCGGTTCATTGCCAAGCCACGAAAAGGGCTGCCCTGGGCCAGCGTCGAGGTGCGTGAAGAACAGATCGAGGGCCGCGATTGCATTGGACTTGCCGCCCATGCCTGCGATCAACGAGGCGAGGTTGTGGGGCACCATCCACGTGTACTGCGCAGCGTTGCCTTCCTGGAAACCGTCTTGACCGTGTTGCGTGATCGGCGCTTGCGTCCAGGCGCTGTCACGATTACGTGCTGCGATCAAACCGCTCGATTGGTTGAATAGGTTGGACCAGTTTTGGGAACGCAGCATCATCGCACGATAGATCGGTTGAGCGCCGAGCGCGCGCGCGAACTGCGCGATCGAAAAATCGTCGACGGCGTATTCGAGGGTGAGCGAAGCTCCGTTGGCGACCGGCGACACGTTGGTGGCGTGATCGTTTATCACGTAGCCTCGGGAAGCATACTCGTCCAGTCCCGGGCGCTCTACGTACCACCCTTGACCGGGCGCGCCTTCGGCCTGCGTCGCTCCTTTTACCATTGCCGCGAGCGCCGCTCGCGTATCAAAATCACGTGCCCCGAAAGCATACGCGCTTGCGAGGATTGGATCGGAGGGGTCGCCGCCCATGACCGCCGACTCCTCGTTGACCAGCGACCACTTGGGCAGCCAGCCCATCTGTTGCGAGGCATGGACGAGGGATCGCATCATGTCGCTGGCACGCTGCGGATCGACGAGCGCGACCAGAGGGATCTGCGTGCGGTAAATATCCCAGCCTGAAAACGTGGCGTACTCGGTGTGCCCGCGCTCGACGTGGTGCACCTGTCCGTCGAAGCCGCGATAGCTGCCGTCCGCATCGCTGTACACGTTGGGGTGCAGCGACGCGTGGTAGAAAGCAGAGTAAAACGTTCGCAGCTGCGAGAGCGTGCCGCCCTCGGCATGCAGCCTGCCCAGTTCGCCGCGCCAAAGCTGCGCAGTCGCTTGCCGCTCGCGATCGAGGTCCCAGGTTCGCGCTTCCGCGTTGAGGTTCGCTTGTGCCCCCGTGCCGCTGACCCAGGAAACCGCAGCCTTCATTTTGATAGCCGGCTGCTGGGTCGCGTCGAAGGTTACCCAGCCGCCGCTGCCGCTACCACTGGCCTCGTCTGCTGATGGCATCAGATGTTTGCGCTGCCAGGTGCCGTGACTCACGAACGGCTGGTTGAATTGAAGGACAAAATAGACCGTATAGGTGCCGGGCATGCCGCAAAACCATCCGGAGGTGGCAAACCCCTCAACGCGATCGTTGCCCACGAAGCGGATCTTGGCATCGGCAACCCCGACTTCGTTCGAGGATACGTTGATGAGCAGATTCGCTTGCGGCGTTGCCGGAAAGGTGAAGACCCCCAAGCCCGTTCTGGGAGTGACGGTCAACTGAACGCGGGTCGCGGGCTGTCCGAGCATGATCTCGTAGTAACCCGGCGATGTCGTCTCCGTGACGTGCGTGAACGGCTGCACGGTGTTTGCCGGATCGAGGACAGGACCGATCGTGGGCAGGATAGAGATGTCGCCGAAGACGTCGCAGCCGGGGCCGCTCAGATGGGTGAGGCTGAAACCTGTGATCTGCTCGTCTCTATAGGAGTAGCCACCGCCGGCAGGACGTGAAGTCGTGTCGGGACTCCATTGCAGCATCCCAAAAGGCGCGTCTGCGCCGGGGAACGTGTCGCTGGGTCCGTCGATTGCGTTGCCCGATGTTCCGATCAGCGTGTCGACGAGCGCCACCGGATCGGGTGAGTTGTCGGCCGCCATTGCCGTGCGGGGAGGCGCAAGTGCGAAAAGGACACATGCGGCCGCAAGCACCGTCCAAACGCGTCGCCTCATGGCGCAGGCTTCTGTGCGCCTCCAGTTGCGCCCTATTCACACAGGCGAGCAGCTCACTGCGCCAGAAATGAAGCTTTACATGCAGCGTTTTCGCGAACCGAGCTGTGCGAATCATCAGATCTATCAACGTTTGCAAGTATGACTGGGAGATTCAACGCTAGTTAAGGAGGCGCCATGGACCATCGTATCGTCGGTACAACCCTCCCCGTTTTAGAGATGACGCTGCAGCCCGGTGACATGATCATCGCAGAGCCCGGCGAGCTCTCATGGATCACCGGCAACATCCAAATGAAGACCACTCCGATGACCGCGGGTGCCAAGAGCGTCCTTGGCATCCTGAAGCGCGCCGTCAGCGGCGGCGGTCTGTTCATGACTGAGTACACCGCCCAAGGCGGCCCTGGCATGGTCGCGTTTGCGACGAAACTACCTGGTCAGATCATGGCGATCCAAGTGCAACCTGGTAACGCATACTTGGTTCACCGCCACGGCTTTTTATGTGCAACCCAGGGCGTGGAGCTGAGCGTCGCGATGCAGCGATCGCTTGGGGCCGGCGTCTTCGGCGGCGATGGTTTTCTATTGCAGCGCGTCGACGGCAATGCGACTGCCTGGATCGAACTCGATGGTGAAGTCGTCGACTACGATCTGAAGCCGGGAGAATCGTTGCTCGTCCATCCTGGCCACATCGGCATGTTCGAACAAAGCGTCAACTTCGACATCACGACCGTCCCTGGTATCGCGAACGCACTGTTCGGCAACCAGGGCTTATTCTTGGCACGTTTGACTGGGCCGGGTAAAGTATGGCTGCAATCGCTGACTTTGCCTGGTCTTGCGCATGCGCTGAGCCCGTACATGGCGCGGCGTGAAGCACAGACCGCCGCGGTGAGCGGAGGCGTCGGTGGCGTGGTCGCGGGCCAGATGCTCAAGGACATATTCGGCGGCTCGTGACTTGCGGTCGCTTTACGAAGCGTCGCGATGTTGCTAGGGTAAGGCCCAGGTCCCGTCCGCATATCCAGTAACGTAAAACGGTCCGCAGCGCTTCTTTGCGCAGCGATGGGATGTCATCGATGTCATACGCAGTATGGTACGCTATGTAGAAGACGTGTCGCTTCACACCCTGACATCCCTATCGACCGTCGATGCGCGCGACCGGACTGGTCTTTCGTGCATTCACACATTCTTCACCAAAAAAACAAAACGTTATAGGTAAGATGAGATAGAATGATTTCTATCTTTCGACGTTTTGCATTTCGCTATTCAGCAGATCTCTACATCGCGATCGTTGCGTTGGC
>DATGHT010000187.1:0-2809 GCA_035307865.1 Candidatus Eremiobacteraceae bacterium
AGCTCGCCGAGGTCTGAGACGAATCCGAGCGCGCACAGCAGCGCGTCGCACTCGATCCTGAACTCTTCGCTGGTTTTTCCGTTCGCATAGGTGACGGCTTCGATGTGCCCGTCCCCGTGCAGCGCCTTCACCTCGAAATCCGGCTGGCGGATCTCGACCGAAGACTTGCGCAATTGTTCGACCGTGTGCGGGTGGGCCCGGAACTGCGAACGGTGGATGAGCGTCACCTTCCTTGCGCGCGGTTCGAGCGCCAGCGCGTAGTCGACGGCGGAGTCGCCGCCGCCGACGATCACGACTTGCTTGTCCGCAAAGAGGTCGAAGCTGCGCGCGTAGTAGTGCAATCCTTTGTCTTCAAAAGCTTCAGAGCCGGGTGCGGGCAGCTTGCGTGGTTTGATCGCTCCGATACCCGAACTGATGATGACCGTTTTGCTGAAGTGTTCGCTCTTGTCGGTCGAAAGCCTGAAGGTCTCGTCGGGCAACCGCTCGAGGTTCGTGACGCGCTCACCCAAACACACCGCATGCGGCCACTGCATGGCTTGCTCGACGCACTGGTTGACGAGATCCTGGGCGATGATCGCCGGGAACCCCGGCATGTCGTAGACATATTTTTCCGGATACAGCGCGTAGAGCTGGCCGCCGAATTCGGGCAGGGCGTCGATCACTTTGGCGCGCGCGCCGCGCATGCCCGCATAGAAGAGCGCAAACAAGCCGGTTGGCCCGCCGCCGATCACGGTGATGTCAAAAACGTCCACGTTGCAGTGAGTTCGTGCGGATGCGCGAGGCTGCCTGCGCTCGTCCGACAGGGCCGGCTGTGACCAAACGTAAAGTGGCAGCGGCTGGAGAGAGAGGTGTGCGATGCTTCCACTTGCACAAACATACGCGTCGTGGCTAGCGGTCCTGCGGATCTACACCGGCGTTTTTTGGTTGATGCACGGTATCCCAAAATTGCTCAATCCAGCATTCGCCGGACCCGGCGGCATGATGGCCGACATGGTGCGCGGGAACGTGGCGCAGACGAGCGGACCCTACCATGATTTTCTCGTGCACGTCGTGTTGCCGAACGCCCCGCTCTTCGCGCACCTTGTCGCCTGGGGCGAAACGCTCGTCGGCGTTTCTCTCTTGCTTGGCTTGTTCTCGCGCCTGGGCGGACTGGTGGGTGTGTTCTTGCCGCTCAACTATTGGTTGATGAAGGGCGATTTCGTGCACTTGACGAGCCTGGGCGGCCTGGATTGGGGGGCGATGGCTTTGAGCTTCACCCACCTCGCACTGCCGACCGGCCTAGTGCTCGGCCTGGATGCTTATATCGCACGGCGTCCGCGGGCAACCGGGGGTAAAAGTTGAGCGCAGGGCGTACTAAAAGCATGACGGTCTATCCTTTGATGAGCGCTCTTTTGGGAGGTTCCCCATGTTGACCAAAGTCCCGCGGCCGACGCTTGACGATCTCGGACTCTCAGCGGGAAAGCGCGCGCGCTTGCATCGCATGTTGTACGAGTACGGCCCGGGCAACGGCACGTTGCTCTTCCTGCCGATCGACCAGGGCTTGGAGCATGGACCGGTCGACTTCTTTGACAATCCGGACGCGCTCGACCCGGAGTACGAGTTCCGGCTCGCGCTCGAAGGCAACTATTCGGGCATCGCCTTGCACTACGGATTGGCGCACAAGTACTTCTATAAGTATGCGGGCAAGGTACCGCTGGTTTTGAAGGTCAACGGCAAGACCAACATCCCAAGCGACGACGATGCCTTTTCACCCATGACCTCATCGGTGGAAGATGCGGCGCGCATCGGCGCCGACGCCGTCGGATACACGCTCTATGTCGGCAGTCCGTTGCAAGGCACCGACATGGCGCAGCTCAATAGCGTGCGCCAGGACTGCGACCGCTATGGCATGCCGCTCATCGTCTGGGCGTATCCCCGCGGTAAAGCAGTCAAAGAAAAAGGCGGACAGGATTCGCTCTACGCGGTCGACTATGCGGCCCGCGTCGCCTGCGAGATGGGTGCTGACGTCGTCAAACTCAACGTTCCAAAAGTGAGCGACAGCGACAAGCAACCCAAACCATACCCAAGCGAAAAGTTCTCGGAAGAAGAGGCGATTCGGAAAGTCGTGAAATCTGCCGGCCGGACGCTGGTTCTCATCTCGGGCGGCAGCAAAGTCAGCGACGAAGATCTGCTCCACAAGGCGCGCATTGCGATGGAAGCCGGCGTCACCGGCCTCATCTTCGGGCGCAACCTATGGCAGCGGCCGTTTGACGATGCCATGACGATCACGCATCGCATTCACGAGTTGCTCAAGGCCTATAGCGTCTAAGCTCTAAAGCTATCGCCCATTCGCAGTTCGACGACGCCGTTGGCATCTACGTCGGCCAACACGACCGCGCGCTCGCGCGGCTTCGCGCCTAGGACCGCAGCGGCCAGCGGACTGCGCAGCCGGCGCTCCACGACGCGCCGCACCATGCGGGCGCCCTGGCGCGGGTCGGTCGCCTCTGCCGCCAGCGCATCGAGCGCGGCATCGGATACGCGCAGCTCGACTCCTTGCTCGGCAGCGGCCGCGATAAGCGGCTGGATCGCCAGTTCGGTGATGCGCCGGATGTCCGGCGCAGCGAGCACGCGAAACATCACCGCGTCGTCCAGCCGGTTCAACAGCTCCGGTTGCAAGATATCGCGCAACGCGGCAGCCTCACTGCCGCCCGGCACATGCGCGGTGAGAATGATCAAGGTGTTGCGAAAATCCACGCGCCGCGATTGCGCATCGGTGAGCCGTCCTTCGTCCAGGATCTGCAAGAGCAAATCCAACACGGCGGGATCGGCG
>DATGHT010000188.1:0-2852 GCA_035307865.1 Candidatus Eremiobacteraceae bacterium
CAACAAAGCCGATCCGGAACCGGCTACCGCTAAGGAAGCGCGACCGAGCGCGGCAGCGCCCGCTCGCCCGGCTCCGCCCGCTCCCGCGCCGCAACCCGCCCGGCCTGCAAGCGCGTCCCCGGTGCAGCCGCTGCGCCAGCCGGCGGTCCAACCTGCAACGCAACCGCAAGCGCGCCCCGCCACTGCGCCGGCTCCCGCCGCGCGGCCCGCGGCGCAGTCCGTGCAGCCCGTGCAGCCCGTGCGTCCTGCCCCCCAGCCGGCGCAAGCCGTCCAACCTGTTGCGCAGCCAGTGCAGCCGGCGGTTCGTCCTGCTCCCGCTGCAACGGCGGCGCCACCACCGAAACCAACTGTTCCTTCGCAACCCTCCCCTCCCCAAGAGAGTGAAAAACACATGCCGCCGGAAGAGATCGATCTGGAATTGCCGCCCGAGGTGACGCTGCTCGAGAAGCAATCCGAAGTGACGTCGAAGCTCGCGCAGATCACCGCCGAAGTCGCGGAGGCGTACAAGAAACGCGTCGCGGTGGAGCGCGAACTCAAACAAGCCATGGCGGCCTTGGAAGCGCTCAACGCGCAGCGCGGCGGCGTGGAAAATGCCATCGCCGATCTGAAACAACAGCTTGACGCGGTCGCCCAGACCAAGGCGGCGGAAGACAAGTCGCTCGCGGACGTCCGCAGCAAGCTTGAGACCTCCCGCTCGGATCTTGAAAAGTTAGCCGCCCTGCCCGAGTTCGTCAATAGCATCGAATCCAAATCGTCTGCGGTCGCAACGCTTATCAGCAACGCGTCGGCCACATTGGAAACCGCGCAACGCCGAGTCGGCGACGCGCAAGCCAACGCTGCGGCGATCGAAAAAACCGCTTCGGAGCTGATCGCGCGAATGGGTGCGGCGCGCCAGCAAGCCGAGGACGCGCAAGAACAGCTCACGAGCGTGCTGCAAGATACGCTTGCGGCGAAGGCCGACGTCAGCGCTGCCGCCGCGACGGTGGCGGAACTCAAGAGCACCGTCGGCGGTCTGCAACAATTGAAAGCGCAAGTGGATGCGGCGCGCGCCGAGCTGAAAGCATTGTCACCGGCCATCGAGGCCAAGCGCGCACAAGCCACTGCTGCGCTCGGGCAGCTCGACGCCAAACGCGCCGCCCGCGACGGTCAGTTCCAAGCTGCCGCCGCGCAAGTGAACGCAGTCGCTGCAGGCGCTCCGCCGCCGGCCGCCGCTGCGCCCGTGCCACCCAAGGTTGCAACAGCCGGCGCCCAGCCTGGCAACGCCCGGCCCGTTCCGGCCGCTGCCAAAGGCGCTGCGCTGAACATCGACACGCTGCTGCTGCAAGGCAGACTGGACGACGCATTGCGCGCCGCTCGCGAATCTTCGAACGGTTCGCCCGATCCGGACTCCAAGCTGATGGAAGCCGCGGATCGGCTGCGCGAAGCCGGCAACGCCGCGCCCGCGGCGAAGGCGTACGAGAAGCTTATCAGTGCGGGGAATACGAGCCCTGCCGCGCGCCTTGGGCTGGCCCGCACGTACGTCGCATTGCGACGCTTCAAGGAAGCGATGCCGCTGTTCGATGCGATCAGCGCACCCGAAATGGCGGTCGTACGCGAATGCGGCATCGGCCAGTGCTTGCGGGGGCTCAACCGCCCCGACGAAGCGGCCCAACATTTTTCGAAAGCGCTGGAGATTCCAGGCCATCCCGATACGCAGTATCGCGATGTGCTCTACAACCTCGCGGATCTCTACGAGAGCCGCGGCGACGGCGAGTCGCTCAACCTGGCCATGTGGTCGTTTGAGGAGATCCAAGCGGGTGCGCCCGACTATCGCGACGTGGGGGACCGTATCACCGTCTTAAAGGACCGGCTCGCGAAAATCGTCGTGCCTGAACCGAAGCCCGCGTTGTCGCGCGATGCGCAATCCGGCCGTGACGGTCGCTTCTAACAAGCTTGCCAAGGCGCAAGAAGTAGCCGCCGCTAAAGGCGCTCGCCAGGCGGTTCCCCTTTATATTGACGCCTGCACGGCGCTTGCCGCCGAGCAACGCTTCGACGCTGCCGCGGCCGCGCTTTTGGATCTGCTCAACCTGCGCGAAAAAAAGCGCAGCCTCTTCGGCTCAAAGGAGATCAATCCGCTCGGCCCCGACCGCTTAAACGTCGCCAAACACTTTGCGCAGGCGACGCGGACCGCTACGGCCAGCGACCCGATCTTGGAACTGCTCGGCAGCTTAGCCGCGGAGTATCCGGACGAAACGCAAATCCGTCTTGCGAATGCGGAAGCGCTCTACCGCGCGGCATATATCGCTGACGCGATCGACGAATACCGCTACTGCGAGCAGCTGCTGCCGAACGACGGCAGTCTCATGGCTCGGCTGGGCGAGCTCTATTCGATGGTGAGCCGGAATGCGGAAGCGATAGACAATCTGCGAAGCGGCATCGCACGATTGCTCGAGCAGCAAAGATTCGACGGCTTCGCGGCGTTTTGTCTCAAGCTTGTCGAAGTTGCGCCGGATTCAGCCAATGACGTCCATGGTTGGATCGAGAGTTTGGGTGATGACGAGTTCAGCGCTCAGCGCGATGACGTCACCAAGCTGTTGGATCTCGTACGCGAACGGGGAGCGGATGATGGGCGGTGGTCGGACGTCGAAGCGCGTCTTGCCGAACTGCCGGTGCAAGCAGAGCACGCCGAACTGAGTCCGGTGGAAGAACTCGCTGAGCACGACGCTTGGCATGACAGCACGCTGTACGAGCCGGCCAGCGAGGACGAAATGCGCATGCTGCTTGGCCCAACCCCGGCCGCCGAGGAGCCGGTCGCGACCAGCAACGGAGTGGCCGCCGAGCCGCAGGAAGCCGAGTACGAAGAACCGCAGATC
>DATGHT010000189.1:0-12037 GCA_035307865.1 Candidatus Eremiobacteraceae bacterium
ATCCGAGGCAAAGGCATGCTCATGGCGATGGAATTTCCGAACAACGAGCTTGGTTTTACGCTGAGCAAGGCGATGCTGGAGCGTGGCGTGCTCGTGTCGGGTACGCTCGTCAATGCGCGCGTGATTCGGGTAGAACCGCCGCTCACGCTGAGCGACGAGCAGGCTGACTACGTTTGCAAAGCACTGGCCGACTCACTGGCTGCGATGAGGAAGAGCGCATGAAGACCATCGAACCGCAGGGCAAGACCAAGACCGCCGAATTGGCTTCGGAGCTGCTGGCGAACCTGAAACGAGCGGGCGACACCTACCTCATGTTCGTCGATGGCAAGTGGACAGCTGCGTCGGACAACGGCACGCGCGAGCTCGTGAATCCCGCCAACGGCGAAATGATCTGCCGCGTCGCCGAGGGAGCGGTGCAGGATGCCGAGCGTGCCATCAAGGCAGCACATCACGCGTTTTACAAAGGGACCTGGGGTGAGACTCCGGCGCTCGATCGCGCCAAACTGCTCTTCAAGCTCGCGGACAAAATCGACGAACACGCCACGGAGCTTGCGCGCCTGGAGACGCTCAACAACGGCAAGCCGCTGCGCGAGACGGAATTTGACGTCACCGACGCCGCGAATTGCTTCCGCTATTACGCGGGGCTCGCGACCAAACCGCAAGGCCAGACTTTCGACGTAGCGGCCCCTTCGCAGACGCTCGTCGTGCGCGAACCGATCGGTGTGTGTGGGCAGATCATCCCGTGGAACTATCCCCTGCTCATGGCTGCGTGGAAGCTCGCGCCGGCGCTGGCGGCGGGCAACACCTGCATCCTAAAACCGGCGGAGCTGACGCCCCTGACCGCGCTGCGCCTCGCCACGTTCATCGAGGAGGTGGGGTTCCCGAATGGCGTGGTCAACATCTTGCTGGGCGCCGGCCCGGTCGTCGGCCATGCGCTTGCGGCCAGCGATCTCGTCGATAAGATAGCGTTCACGGGCGGCACCAAGACCGGGCGCGCCATCATGCAAGCGGCGACCGGCAACCTCAAGAAGATCTCGCTCGAGCTCGGCGGCAAGTCGCCCAACATCGTCTTTGCCGATGCCGACTTCGAGACCGCAGTCGACTACGCGTTGTTCGGAATTTTTGCGAACGCCGGCCAGGTCTGTTCGGCAGGATCGCGCTTGCTCGTCCAAGACTCCATCCATGACAAGTTCGTCGCCAAAGTCGTCGAACGTGCGAAGAAGATTCGCGTCGGCGACGGCTTCGATCCGCAGACGGAGATGGGCCCGATCATCAGCCGCTCACAGGAAGAGAAAGTGGAAGCCTACATCAAGCTCGGCGTGGAAGAAGGCGCGAAGCTCGAGTGCGGCGGCCATCGTTTGCCCGGCAAGCCTTTTGAAAATGGAAACTTCATCGAGCCCACGATCTTTACCAACACCAAGCCGGGCATGCGCATCGTACAGGAAGAGATCTTCGGCCCCGTTCTCGTCGTGCAGAAGTTCGGCGACGAAGCGCAAGCCATCGAGCTTGCCAACGACACGATTTATGGTCTTGCCGGCGGCGTGTTCACGAACGACGTCGCCAAAGCGCACCGCGTCATCCGCAAGCTGCGCGCCGGCATCACCTGGATCAACACGTACCACCCTACCTACAATGAAGCGCCCTGGGGCGGCTACAAGCAGTCCGGCATCGGCCGCGAGCTCGGCACATACGGTTACGAAGCGTACACCGAGGTCAAGCAGATCAACGTCAATCTGGCGGTTGAGCCCAGCGGCTGGTTCTCCAGTTAGCGCGTGCGTGGTTCTAGAAAATTGAACGCAGGCCGGTAAGCCTGCGTTCATCGTTCGCGGCGGGGCGCACGCTTGGTGCGGTCAGGTTTTTGTACAGGTACCGCTCGATTGAAGCGTCTGGGGCTGCCCTTTCTTTGTGTTGCCCCAATTCTTGTAGACGATTTTGGTATCACTTACTTTCGTGTTGACCGACCGCCCTACCGTTCCGTCGGGATTGGTCCCACTCCACGTCATGGTCTTGCCAACCCAGCCTGGCGACGTGGCAAGTCCATAAGCCCCAAAGTTATCGACGGTCTGATTGATCCAGAGCTTGATCGTCGGATCCCATGTTGTCCAGTTGTCGCCTACCACATTTCGCGTGCGGGCTTTATCGAAAGGCGGCGATACGGTATGATCTTGCATCTGCCATCCATTGTAGGCCATTGTGTACGTGTCGGTCTCCGTGCGTATCCCGGGCCTGCCGACTATGGACTGCGCGCAATGCCACGTGCCGATCAGAAAATTGAGCGAAGAGAAATCCGGCGCCATGTTGGGAACCGGTGTTGGCTGCGACGCCGACGAAATGCCGGTACCCGACAACGCGAACACGATCGCCCCAATCGTAACAAGTCGTCTCATACAAACCTCCTTTAGCCCCCCTCTGCCAAGCACGACTCAAGCTCCATCATCTTGCAATGTGGAGGCTGCCATGGGTTGGTGCCCGCTGTTCGGCCCTCGAACTATACGGGCCTGCTTGCACCGACCTAGCACGAGCCAGCAGTTGATTGTCGCGCGGACGCTGTGACGCGGCAGTTGATTTCTAGCTAACGCAAGTAGCGGCTGAGGAAAAACTCAGCATACCACTGCTCCCAGCGCGCGCCCGGCGCATCGTGGTTGATCTGCTTGTCGGCAGCGACGAGCAGGTAGATCAAATCGCTCTTGAGCAAGGTCGCATCGAGCAGTCTCTCAATGCCGCACTCGAGCAGCCGCCCCGCGTACCAGATTGACCAGTCAGGGTCGACTCCGTCCGTCGCCTTATAGGCGACGTGGTGGTCCTCGGCTGTTTGCTGCAACAGGGCCGCCAGCTGCTTCCTGACTGCCGCACGATCCCAGGACATCGCTAGTGCTCCGCCATGAGCTGCTGCACTGTGGCGTCGATTTGCCGGTCTTGACCTTCACCGACGACCGTTGCGCGCAGCTTGCCGTGGCGGTCGAAGATAAGCTGGGTCGGCCACGCTGCGATACCGTAGCTATTCCACACGGTAAAATCGTTGTCCACTGCGACCGGCCACACGATGCCCTGTTCTTTCAGTGAAGCCAGTAAGTTTGCGCGATCGCGCTCGTAGCCGGTCTCCGGACTGTGCACCCCGACGATCACGAGGTCGCGGCGTTTCGTCGAACCGTAGAGCGCGCGCAGATTTGGTTCGGTGTGCTTGCAATTGATGCAATCAAAGGTATAAAAATCGACGAGCACCACTTTACCGGCGACGTCGCGCTGATCGATTTTGCCATTTACCCAACTCGCGGCATGCGTCAGCGCCGAGAGCGTTGCGACTCCGGCCCAGGCGGCGCTGCCCAGCGGCAAGACGAACGCGATGCATGCGGCGGTCACTATCTTCAACACGTTATAAGTCCCCCTTAGCCTCCCTGTATAACGTACGCCGGACGATCCGGGATCACTCGTCTTTTAGCGTAGTGTATTGAAGCTGCGCGTTGAGACCGCGGCGATAAGGAGTGCCACGACGGTCAGCATGATCGTCGCGAACGGGATATTAAAGCCGTTGTCCAGGCCGGGCGTGATCCGGAGCCCGACGCGGATGGTTTCCCACAGCAGGAAAAACCAAAACCACACGAGCTCGGCTAGGAGAAAAAACACCAGGGTTTGCACCAGCGGCGCCATCTGCCTGCGTGCCGGCAGTACGAAGTAGTGAAACAGGATCGCCATCGCATACGCCGCTAAACCCAACAGCGGGAAAAGCAGCAGCATCGACTTGTGGCCCCAAGCGTTGGGTGCGCCGCCGATGCCAAAATGCGTGGGAATAATATCGGGTACGCGGCCATAGTATGCAAGGAACACACCCCACAATACCAACAGGCCCATGCTGGCGAACACCAAGATAATAGTGTTGATGAGCCGCATGCGCGTCTCGGTTCCATGGCTCTGAAAGAAAAGCCTTACGCCTACCAGCTATAGTGCTCTTGCCAAATCTGTTGGCCGGGTAATCCCGGCAGGTCACTCTCGCGTTCGTATTCTGAAGGACTGAGTTGCAACCCGGCAATCCCAGCCAGCTCCCGGAGGCGCTGTTCGACGATGAGCGTCTCACCGCTGCGCACGGGGCCGCTGACAATGACCCATCCGTCATGCACCGTTACCGTGAGCAGGGCCGCGTGCTCAAGCGCTTGATCGAGCTGCGTCCTGACTTGCTCGAGCAATGTGTCATCCCCAGCGGGTTTCGCGTTCACCGCGGCGGCCGCAGGCTCTTCGCGCTGCGCGGAAGTCGAAGCCGCTTCCGCTCCGTGCGCGGGCTGCGGCCGCCGGAGACCCGGCTCTTCGGCGAGAGCTGAAGCTGCTGATCGCAGTGCGTGAGCGAGCTGTCTTCGCACAGCGTGACGAACGCTTGACCACATCCGGAACGCTGCCTCGGCTGTAGTCCTCTGCCGGCTGCGGCCCATGTCCGGATCGAACCAATACATGGCTGCGGCGCCGGCGCCGACTGCCAGCAAATACGAAGCGCTGCGCCGGATGACGGCGGCGGCTTTCATGAGAGATTCCTACCCAGCGCATGATGCGCTGAAACCGGCTTAACGGAGCGCTGAACCGCTTCCGCCGTGCAGACGCACGCTGTGTTGCGCCGCGAGGATGAGGTCGAGCGCGGCGTCGAGCTTACTACTCGCATCGACGTTGAGTCGCGCGGCTTCACTTAACTCCTTGAATGGAGAATCCTTGGGCCAACCGGCCTTCAAGGCGATGCGGCGTGCCATGCGACAGTCGCCCTCGTTGAGCGCTTGCGTCGCGGCGTCGATCTCCGTCGCGCCTTCGATAACGGAATGTTCGTCGCTTGCGACGAGCGATTGTGCTTGGATCAGCTCCGGTCCCTGATCCGCGAGCAGGCTGTTCGCCTGGGCCAACGCCGTTTCGATGCGCTCGCGGCCCGCGGTATTGAGATGTACCCGGAAGACCTGCTGCTCGAGCGATGCGGAGGACGCGATGTAGGTCTGTCCGCGAAGATGCGAAGTGGAGAGCGCAGATTGGATCGTTGCGGCGGTCGATCTTGAGAAGTCAAGCTGGCGCGCTGCCTGGTTGATCTGGGTGACTTGCCCCGGGCATCCGGGTTGCGCATCCGCGGTCGCGCCCGTGGTCTTGCTGAACCACAGCAGCGGCACGGTCGCAATCGCGACGCCGGCGACAACGAATGGGAGTCGAAAACTGGGGCGCATAAGGCGTTTGTAGGACTCCGGTTTGGCCCGAATCATTACGCGCCGTTGCATATGACGTGCCCGAGGCTTGGGGGGTAGACTCCAGCCGCCCTCCGGCGTTTAGTGCGCTATGGCAGAGCGTTGGCAGACCTCGCCAGACGAGTAACTCTGCCCGCGTGCTATAATGAAGTCAACTTACTCAAATGGTTCAAAACGCCCTCATGTCCCGTCGCACTCTCGTGTTCTCCCTTCTCGCCGCGCTCGCATTCGTCGTCCCCAACCCTGTGCGCGCCGCCGACAGCTATCCCAGCGTGCAGCTGCGAGCGGAGTCGAAGCTTGCGCACGACACGCTGATCGAGCACTTTTCGGAGATCCAGGCGCGCTCGCACTTGGGCGTCGCCTTGGAGGAGCGCTTGGACGGGGATGCGAGCGGCATCGATCTCAACGGCAAGCCTGCTTGGATGACCTTGGCAGATTACCGCGAGCATAACAGCGTGCTGTTCCGGCTGAATGCCAGTCTCATCACGCAACTCGCAACCGGAAAATATCACGACTTGGGGGCGGTGCGCGGCGCCGACGATACCGTGTATAAGTCACCCGTGGACGGCACGATGCAACCGCTGGCGGCATACGTGCCGGCGAGCTACAGTCCGAATGCGCCCACGGCGCTCGTCGTGTTCTTGCACGGCAGAACGTGGTCGGAGAACGACGTCATCGCCACGCCGACCGTGCGCCAAATCGCTGATGCCACGGGGACGATCGTGGTCGCACCGTACGGGCGAGGCGACAATCAGTATGCGGACCCGGCTTCCCTCGACGTCTATGCTGCGCTGGATGCTGCCGAAAGGGCCTTCAACGTGGACCGCCGGCGCGTGTACCTTGCCGGCCATTCGATGGGAGGCTATGGCGTGTTCATCGTCGCGCCCAAACATCCGGAAGTGTGGACGGCTGTCTTCGCTGCGTCGGGAGGGATGGTGACGGACACGCTCACGCCCGCTCTCAAAGCGCTCCAGCACACGCCGGTGTATCTCGTGGTCGGCTCCGACGATGAGATCGTGCCGCAAGGTTACATGTCGCAAAATGCGACGCTGCTGCGCCAGAGCGGCATTGAAACGCACTATTACGAGCAGCCGGGCGGCAAGCATTCGATCGTCACCATCAGCCGCGCGTTCAAACAGGCGTGGCTAGACATGCTGGCGCACAGAGTGGCGGCTCCGGCAGAAGAAACACAACTTCCGCACGCCCCGCCGGCGACCGGTAAACCAAACTAGGCGCAACATGGTCTGCTGGCTACAGAAGCACCCATCGTACCATCACTTCATATCAGGTTCGCTTGAGCGAACGGTGCCTGCAGGCGACCCGGATGACACAAACCGGGCGTTGGCCAGGTCACACTAGTGCCACATTTCGACCGAGCTCCCACGAACGGAACTCTAGCTGTGTTCGATTCTTTCTTCAGGGCGGTCTTCGGCAAGCGAGCTGCTTATACGCGCCGTTGGCCGCGGCTCATCATGACGGAGCCCGCGAGGCTCTCGCTGCCGGACGGGCGCGAGCTGCAAGTCATGCTCGTGCAACTCTCCGTCGGCGGTGCGCGCTTGCAAAGCTCGGTACGCCTTACCCCCGGTGAGACCGTGATTCTTTCCGTCGACATGGGCCTCGGCCTCAAACACGACATCACCGCCCAAGTCTTGCACGTGCGCAAGGAAACGCGGGGTTTCTACTACCTCTCAGGTCTGTGCTTTGTCGACATCGATCCCGAGAAGATCCGCAACATCGCCACGTACATCGCGGACGAGCAGCAACGCCGCCGCCGCGGCGTCGCCATGGGCCAGCAATAAGCGCGTTTTACCGCAAGGGTTTCGCCACCGCGGGAGTCTAAGCTCTCGCGGCTTTGATTTGGAGAGGGAGCGAAGGCACGCAGTTGCATCGCACGATCGTCTTTGCGCTGCTGCTCTCGACGATAACCATGTTGTTGACTCCAACCGCTTCGCAGGCCGATCTTCCGACGTTGATCCCCCGCGCCGTGCTCTTCGGCAACCCGGAAAAGGCGTCGCCGATGATCTCCCCTAGCGGCAAACTGATCGCCTACCTTGCCCCGGACAGCAACGGCGTGCTCGCCATCTGGGTCCGCACGATCGGGAAGGAAGACGACCGGATTGTCGCCTTCGATCCGGTGCGCCCGATTCGCAACGTCAGATGGCAGGCCGACTCCCGCCACGTGCTGTTCGAACAGGACAAAAATGGCGATGAGAACACGCACGTGTATCAAGCCGACATCGGCTCGAAGCGCGTGCGCGATCTGACGCCGTATCCCGGCGTCAAAGCCACCATCAATGCACTGGATTCGAAACAGCCCAACACGCTGCTCGTCGCAATGAATCTGCGCGACAGAACTGTGTTCGACATCCACCGCATCAATCTCAAGACCGGCAAAGATGAACTTGACGTGCAAAACCCGGGCAACGTCTCGCTCTGGCTGGCCGACAATGCGCTGCAGATCCGCGCCGCCCTCGCGCTCAATGCCGACGCCTCCAGCGCCATCCTCGTGCGCGACAGCGTGAAAGCGGCCTGGCGCCCGCTTGCGAATTACTCCGCCGATGATGGGTTTGCCGCGCCGCAGGCGTTTTCGGCCGACGACAAATCATTGTATGTCGCGACCGCCTTCGATTTCAACGCGACGCGCTTACTGCGCTATGACGTCAAAGCCGGCACCTTCAACGCCGTCGTCTCCGATCCGACCTACGACGTCGGAGGTATCCTCGTCGACGAACGCACCCGCGAAGTCGTGGCTGCGCACGTCGAACGCGAGCGCAGTGAATGGGAAGTACTCGATCCGGCCTACGGCGCCGACTTCGCAGCCATCAAAGCGCTGCACCCGGGCGATTTCTTGTTTACGAGCCAAAGCGACGACGGCCGCCACCTCATCGTCGCCTACGTCGTCGACAACGGCCCGGCCAGCTACTACGCTTTCGATCGCGAGTCAAAAACGGGAGTGTTCCTATTCGTGTCGCGGTCGCAACTGCAGCAGTACACGCTCGCTCCGATGCAGCCGGTCCAATACCAAGCGCGCGACGGGCTCACGATTCACGGCTACTTGACGCTGCCGGTCGGTGTGGAACCAAAAAATCTGCCGCTGGTCTTGTTCGTGCACGGCGGTCCGTGGACGCGTGACTACTGGGGCTACAATCCTTACCCGCAGTGGCTCGCGAACCGCGGCTATGCGGTGCTGCAGCCGAACTTTCGTGGCTCGACGGGATACGGTAAGGCTTTTCTCAATGCCGGCGATCGTCAGTGGGCCGGCGCTATGCACGACGACCTGCTGGACGCGAAAGCCTGGGTGATCGCCCAGGGTATCGCCGATCCCAAGAAGATTTGCATCATGGGCGGCAGTTACGGCGGCTATGCGACGCTCGCGGCGCTTGCGTTTTCTCCCGATGCGTTTACCTGCGGCGTGGACATCGTGGGGCCGTCGAACCTCAATACCCTGCTCGCGTCCATTCCACCCTACTGGAAGACGGAACGCGCCATCTTTAGCAAGCGCATGGGTGACACCGAGGATTTCCTGAACTCCCAGTCGCCGCTGTTCAAGGCCGATCGCATCACTGCGCCGCTCTTGATCGGGCAGGGCCTACACGACCCGCGCGTCAACGTTCGCGAGAGCGATCAGATCGTTGCGGCCCTGCGCAAGGCGAACAAAGATGTTGAGTACGTTGTGTTTCCCGACGAGGGCCACGGGTTTGTGCGGCCGGAGAACAGCCGGCGCTTCAGTGCCGCAACAGAAGTTTTTCTCGGCCGTTATTTGGGTGGGCGGGTGGAAAAAGCGGGGCCAGCCGAAGGCATCGACGATTTTTTGAAATAACGCGTCGCTTCAGCACCGAAGACACGCAATGCTACGGCTTGCGCGCCAAGAACAGATATTCTACGTGCTGCTGATCGAAAGGCCGGTCCGCAGGCGCCATGTCGTGCAAGCGTCGCTCGAGCTCGCTCAAGAAGGCCTCGCGCCGCTCGCCGAGCACCATCCGGATCCTTTCGCGCGAGCGCTGGTAGCCGACGAACGACGCGATCGTTCGCGGCAACACGAACGACAGCATGCGTTTTTCTCCGTTCTCGAAGAGCGGCGCTCCCCCCGGAGCCGGAGAGGGCGCGGCCCCAGCCGGCGGGACGTAGCGCCAGAATGCCGCCGCAAAGTCTTCATTTGCGGCTGCATGGTCGCGCGAACGTGCCGCGGCATCTTCACCCAACCATTCCGCGATGATCGCCTCACCGGTCCGTGTGAAAAGGTCGTCGCGTGCTGCGTGCTTCCAAAAGATCGCGAGCGTGCCGCCGCGTCGTAGCGTCCGGGCACATTCCGCAAAAGCCGCGGAGGCATCGAACCAGTGAAAGGATTGGGCGCACGAGATCAGATCGAACGAGGCATTCGCAAACGGCAGCGCTTCTGCGCGAGCCACGCAGAATTTCACGTGCGCTGTTTCGGGCAGCGACCGCCGCGCGACGTCGATCATGGCCGGCGCGATATCGATGCCGGTGACGCTGTCGCCGCGCTCCACGTACGGCAGCATTCCCAGGCCAGTGCCGCAAGCCAAATCCAAGACGTCGGCCGGCGCACGGTTTCGCGCATAGTCGAAAATGGATTGAAAGAGTGCGCTCGAGTACGAGCTGCGAAACTGCGCGTACTCGTTGGCCAGCGAATTGAAATCGGAATGCAAGCCGGGCGGCACTAGGCGAGGAATTTCTTCAGTCGCAAGCGGTTTCCGTTGTCGGAGCGGACGTACTCGACCGCATCCATGAGCGCCTTCATGATGGGAATGCCGCGCCGGCCCTCAGCCAGCAGCGCGGGCATGCTTTGGCCATCCAGCGAAAAACCGGGCCCGAAGTCCGTGACCTCAATCGTGACATGCCGGTTCGTGGCACGAACCGACAACACGAACTTCGGCTTGCCGCCGACCTTCGCATGGCGGATGGCATTGCCGACGCCTTCCACCATCGCGGACACCACGGTCTGGGCAACGCCTTTGGGAACGTGCGCCAGTCGCAGCCGGGCGTTCGTAAACTCGACTGCTTCTTTAATGGTTGGTGAATAGATCTTGCTGGTCATCAGGGTTCCGGCTCTGGCATTCTTGTACCCTGATCGACGAAAAAAGAACCCGCTGGCGCAGTGGCGCGGTGCCCTAAGTACCCTTATCCGCGCCGATATAATGGATCAGCTTCACATACAGCGCCGGTTTTGTGAAAAGCTGGCTGGGATCGCCATAGACCACGTACAGCTCGTTGAAGCGCAGCTTGCGATGGTAGGCAAACGAAACGTTCGAGGCGTTGGTATACGAAGGATACGTCGAAAACGGCGGCCCTGCGCCGATGATGCGCCGCGCTCCGAACGACAGCGATTCGTCGGGGCCGAGCTGGTATGAGAACGACGCACGCTCGAGCCACTGCGAGTTGATCGCACCCTGATCGGCTCGAAAGTGCGTGTTGTCGGCCTCAAAATGGAGCGAACCACGCTGCATGACGGGCAAGGATGTGTTGCTGAAGAACGAGTGCAGATAGCCGTTCACATACCTGCCCCAGTTGAACGAGCTGCCGGTCGCGTTTGCCGTCCCTTGGCGGAAGCTCACCCCGACGCCGTTTTGATTGAAGTACTGCAGCGATCCGTCGCTGAGCATGAGCGTGTCGATGCCCGCGGTGATGTTGTAGCTGAACTGGGTACGGGTTTGCACGACCAGGCTCGAGCCGACGTCGTATTGGTTGGTGAGGCCGGCTGCATTGTGGTAATCGTCCAGCACCTGATTGAGGGTCACGCTTTGAATGGGGCTCGACGGCTTGAAGTCGATCTCACGGAACCCGAACAGCGAGTAGCCCTTGATATCGGGATGCTCGGTAAAACCGTCGGCCGGCGAATATTGCGCACCGGTTTCGTGCAAGGCACCGAACAGGCCGTCTTTGGCACCGTAATAGTTGAAGCCCGCTTCTTTCCACGTTGCAAGACCTGGGTCGGTGATCATGGTCCCCACTTCATCGGCGTACGTGAGGTACATGTTGAAGTTGTGATTGTTGCCGCCGATCACTTGTCCGACTCTCGTGCTGTCATGGAAGCCGGGCAAATCGACGCCGATGTGCTCGGCAAAAACACTGAAGCGGTTGTCTTTTGTGCCGAAACCCAATGCTTGCGCGGCATCGTTGCGTCCGGTGCCGATCGCGTCGAACCCCGCCACCGTGAAAAGCCCTTCCGTTCCTTCCACCGCATAGCCATCGCGTGGGGTGGGAATGTTCGGCGTGTAGAGCGGGCGCCAGTTGATGCAGTTGTTGCAGTTGAGCCGGTTGTAAAAGTTCGCGCCTTGGGTGAAGAAGGGCCGCACCTCGTTGAAGGAGCGGACGAACTCCGTCGGTGAGATGCTCTGCTGATCGCTCTCGACGTTGGAAAAATCAGGGTGGAACGTGCCGACAAACGAGGTGGTTGCCGTGATGGGAAACGACACGTCGGCACCCATGCGCGACGTATCGCCGTCAAGGCTGCGCGGCGACAGCTCACCGAGGCCGTACACGCCGATGCGCGCTTTGGGGCGCACCACGGCGCGCGTGAGCTGCAGCGCATCGAGATGGCCGGCGTAGGTGGGATCGCCGCTGCTGCTGCCGCCGGAGTGCGCCCAATCGTAGCGCTCTTGCGTGCGCAGGTGGTAGCGAACGAACTGCGCGCGCCACGCGTCTTTGCTCGAACTGCGCATGATCGCTATGGGAATGGCCATCGTCACGATATAACCGCCGGGCACGATGCGGCCGGCGGAAGTCCAGGTCGGCGTGAAGGCGGCGTTTTCGGTCGACTCTTGATAGTGCGTGCCGATAGGATTGGCGATGAAACGGTAGCCGAAGCCGTTGAC
>DATGHT010000190.1:0-2616 GCA_035307865.1 Candidatus Eremiobacteraceae bacterium
CGCCGCAAGATCGTTGCCGCGCTCGGCGCTTTCACGCTCGAGCGGCTGCAAAAGCCTGCGGCACCCCTCCGCCGCGCCCGGATCGGCGCTCGCGGCCAGTACGATGCGCTCGAGCGTGGCAGTGAGATTCGCCGCGACCAAACTTTGCATCAGACGCTAGAACGCGTTGAAGATGACGAGGTTGCCCGCCGGGTCAAGCGCTTCAATCAAACTGCCATCGGTGTGCAGCGACGACAACGGCAATCCGTAGACGCCGCGGTCGGGATTGATGCGCCCGTCGAAGGCGATCGTCAGCGTTGGATTCACGAGCGAGCCCGGTGTCAGCCCGAGCGTGTTGCCGGCACCGACGTAGTGTCCGATTTGGAACGCTCCCGCCGCTGGTGAACCCAAGAAACCGTAAAAGTTGATGCCGTCAAACGTCGCGACGTTCGCCGACTTCAGCGGCGGCGGCGTAAGGTTGAACGGGTTCTTGGTGGCCGGACCAGGCAACGACACCGTGTACGAGCTTCCATCCTTGTGCAAGACCATGAACTGGCTGATCGACGAACCGCCGGTCGTGGTTTGCACGGCATCCTTGTTATAGACGCCCAAGCCGCTGCCGTAGACATACGCTCCGGGATTACGCCCGGTGCCGTCCAGGGCAAAGGCGACCCAGCTCACCGTGCCGCTGCCGGAATCTTGCGCGATGAAGAGATGCGTGTTGTCGGCTCCAATGCTCCGAACTCCGGCGGCCGGCAAGCCGTCGGTAAAGCTCAGCAGTGGAGTGCAGGCGGTGACGCTCGTTGCCGGCGGCGCACATTTCTTGACGTTGCCCGATGAATCGAGGAACCAATCGTTGCCGGAAGCATCGATGGCGACCGCGTTGGGCTGGTACCCCGAGGGCAGCGTGTACGAGCCGAAGTTGCCGCCGGAAGAGTTGACTTCGATAAATGCATAGAGCCCGCCGCCGCCTTGCGTGCCCACCGCACCGGTCGCGCCCGGCTGCCCGGGATCGAGCGTGATGTCGATGGCCCCGATGCCCAAACCTTGCACGCTCGCAGGAGCTGCGACTGCCGGCGGTCCGCCCCCGCCGCCGTGCGACTCGTTATGATGATGCAGTGCCGTGAGCCCGATACCTAAGCCGATGAGCGCCAGCAATGCGACAAACGGCTGAGACTGCGCCGGAATCTTGCTGCCGGTGTCGATCGGTTGCGAGCAACTGGTTACGCTGAGCGAGAGCGTGCACGCAATGACGAGCGCCGCCACGCACTTGGCAAACGGGGTTCTCATAGACGCACGCATTACGGTTTTAGCACGCCAAAACCCCGCATGAATCGCCTGGGAGCGCGTCAAACGAGCCCGCATGAAGAGCGAGGCGAAGGTCCGGGCGTCGCTGCCTGAAGGGCTGAGCGCAGAGTCATTGCGCCAGATGTACTACTTCATGCTGTTGACGCGTTTGCTGGACGACCGCGCTTTTGCGCTCAACCGGCAAGGCAAGATCCCCTTTGCGGCGACGTGCCGCGGGCACGAGGCGGTGCAAGTCGGCGCAGCCTTTGCTCTCAAACGCGGCACCGATTGGGTGGTGCCGTACTATCGCGACACCGCACTGGCGATCGCGTACGGCGTCACGCCGCGCGAGCAGCTCATGTGCCTGTTCGCGCGCAAGGGCGATATCTTTTCGAGCGGGCGCCAGTTTCCCAACCATTACAGCGTGCCGGATCGAAATATCGCGAGCATTTCGAGCATCATCGCGGCACATGTCACGCACGGCGTGGGCATGGCGCTGGCATTTCGGATGCGCAAGCAGCCGAGTGTCACGCTGATCACCTTCGGTGAAGGCTCCACGAGCGAAGGCGAGTGGCACGAGGCGCTCAACTTTGCCGGCATCCATAAGGTTCCGGCGGTTTTTCTCTGCGAAAACAACGAGTTTGCGATTTCGGTGCCGCAGCGCTTGCAGATGGCCGTGCAAAACGTCGCCGACCGCGCGGTCGCGTACGGCATGCCGGGCGTGATTTGCGACGGGACCGATCCGGTCGCGACCTACCTCACCGTGCGCGAAGCGGTCGAGCGCGCGCGCGAAGGTAAGGGACCGACCCTCATCGAGGCCAAATGCCACCGCGCGATGTCGCACACGAGCGACGACAACCAAGCCACCTATCGGACGGCCGAAGAAATCGAAGCGCTCAAGACCAAAGATCCGATCCCGCGCTTCGAGGCTTGGCTGAAGGAACGCGGTTTGATCGACGACGCCGACATCGCGAAGATCAAGAGCGAGGCAGAAGCCGAGGTCAACGAAGCGACCGACTGGGCCGAGGCCCAACCACCGCCGGAAGAGTCCGATCTATACACCTTCGTGTATGCGGACGGGCCGCTCTCGTAAGATGGCAGTCAAGACGGTACTCGACGGTGTCCGCGATGCGATGCACTCCGAAATGCAGCGCGACGAGCGCGTGTTCATCATGGGCGAAGACGTCGGTCCGCGGGGCAACGTCTTCCGCATCACCGCGGGCTTCTTAGAAGAGTTCGGGCGCAACCGCGTGATCGACACGCCGCTGGCCGAAGCCTCCATCGTCGGCGTGGCGGTCGGTGCGGCCATGGCCGGCATGCGGCCGATCGCGGAGATCCAGTTCGCCGATT
>DATGHT010000191.1:0-5802 GCA_035307865.1 Candidatus Eremiobacteraceae bacterium
GTGCGAACCTTGCAGACGCGTTTCGAGTTCGTGCTGATCGATTGCCCCGCCGGCATCGAACACGGCTTCCGCAATGCGATCACTGGCGCACAGGAAGCCATCATCGTGACGACTCCCGAAGTTTCCGCGGTGCGCGACGCAGATCGCGTTGCGGGCCTGCTCCCCGGCGACATGCCGGTCAAACTCATCGTCAACCGCATCCGCCCGCATCTCGTCAAGAAAGGCACGATGCTGAACATCGACGACGTCCTTGACATCTTGCGCCTGGACCTGATCGGCGTCGTGCCCGACGACAAAGACGTCATCGTCGCGACCAACCGCGGCGCACCGGTCGTCGACATCGCCGGTTCGCAAACCGGCGCCGCATTCCGGCGCATCGCCGCCCGAGTGCTCGGAGAAGACGTTCCCATTCCAACGCTGCAAGACCGATCTGCCTGGTTTTCGCGCGTGCTATCGTCGCTGCGCTTCACGCGGTCGTAGAGCGGCGAAAGGACTAGAGTGCAAATGCTTGACTTCATCAACAGGTTTTTCCGGCGCGACGAATCCAGCAAGAGCATGGCCAAAGAGCGGCTGCGCCTCGTGCTGATGTCCGATCGCGTCGCGCTGGCGCCCGAAACCTTCGACGCGATGAAAGGCGAGATGCTGGGCGTCTTGCAGCGCTACTTGGAAATCGACGAGCATGGGCTCGACGTCCACTTCGAAAATGCCGAGCGCCGTTTCATGCTGTTGGCGAACATTCCGGTCACGCAGGTGAAGACGCACGAGCAGATCGAGCAAGAACGGCGGCGCATCGCGGTCAACGGTAATGGCACGGATGCGACGGAAACCCGCCCGCGCCGCCGCCGGCGCCGCCGGCGCGCAGCGGCCAATGGCACCAGCGCGGGCACATCGCTAGGCACGCCTGAGAACGCGGATGCGATCGCGCCGACCGATGATGACGCGCCGAACGCAAGCGCGGGAGCCAACGGGGCGCTGAACGGCCACCGCTCGGCGCCGTCCGAGCCGGAATCCGGACCCGGCCTGCCCAATGGAGACGAAAACCAAGAGTCATAGGGCTTGCTGTAAGCAAGGCAGTCCTTCTCGCTGGGATCGGTTTCTTGCTCGAACGCCCCTGGTACGTTTCACTCAATTATCCGCTCGCGGCGTGCGCGGTCTTTTTGGCTGTCTTCGGCCTGGTGATCATCAAGAGCGCCACGCTGCACGTGCCCGACGGTGCCGGCGACACGGCCAAACAAACCGCGTATTTCATCGCGGGCCTGCTCGCGATGCTCGTCTTCACGTTCGTCGACTATCACCTATGGCAGCGCTGGGCATGGCCGATTTACATCCTCACGCTCCTCATGCTCATCGCGACCAAGCTTTTCGGCCATTCGGTGCTCGGCGCACAGCGCTGGATCAGCATCGGCCCCATCATCTTCCAACCGTCCGAACCGGCGAAGCTATTCCTCATCTTGTCGCTCGCCGCCATTCTCTCGAATCCCAAACGAAGCTACAGGCGCTGGCGCGATCTCATCGTGCCGATCGTGGCAGTCATCCCGCCCACGCTCCTCGTGCTCAAACAACCCGACCTCGGAACGGCGATCATCTTCGTCGTCATCCTCACCGCCATGCTATTTTTCGCGCTGCCGAATTTGTGGCAATTCGCGGCGTACGCAGGCGCTCTCGCGGCGGGGGCGGCGCTCGCGCTCATGTCTCCTTTCTTGAATGGTTACCAGCGCCAGCGGCTGCTCGTGTTCTTGCATCCCAAGTACGATCCTCAGGGTGCAGGTTGGAGTCTGATGCAGTCCAAGATCGCCATCGGATCCGGACAACTCACCGGCAAAGGCCTGTATCATGGCACGCAAACGCAGTTGGGGTTCGTGCCCGAGCACGCCACGGACTTCATCTTCACCGTCGTGGGGGAAGAGCTCGGTTTTTTGGGCGCGATGTTGCTGCTGCTGCTCTACGTCGCGCTGCTGCTGCTGGCGATGCTCGCAGTCGCCGCGGCACGCGACCGCTACGGGCTGCTCGTCGCCGTCGGCATCGTTGCGATGTTCACGTTCCACGTTCTCATCAACGTCGGCATGACGGTCGGCATCATGCCGATCACGGGCATCCCGCTGCCGTTCATTTCCTACGGCGGTTCCAGTCTTATCACATGTTTCATGGCGGTCGGCGTGCTGCTCAACATCCACTCGCAGCGCAACAAGATCAGCTTTGTCGAGCCCTAGTCAGGCTTCGCGGCAAGAGGCGGCAGCAGCCCGCATACCGAACCAATGACGACGGACCCGAAAGTTTTGAGGCCGGCCGGATGGAGAGCCAATCGAGCTCCCGGCAACGCCAAACAGTTTGCTATCCTTGGTACGATGAGCTCGTCGGGCCGCACGCAGATTCGCTTGAGCAGTGGCTGCATACTCGAATGCCGCCGCTCGCGAACGCTGCCATTCCACAGTTTTTAGGGGATCGACTCTCATACGACATTCGAATACGAACACTCCGGAGCTGGCGCGCACAAGCGGCGCCGGCGCCGCTGGCGTTCGCCGGCTCCCATAGTGGTCGCCACCCGTCGTTTTCCGGAGCGCTACCCGACGCCGCAACAGCGGGTCTGGTTCGGCGCTCGTTTCCGCTTGTTTCCGACAAAGGTATACGGTATTGAAAACCGAGATTCTGATTTCATGCGATGAATGGGAAAATCGCGTTGCCGTCTTAGAAGAAGGCTCCCTCGCAGAAATATACTTCGAACGCGAAGAAAAAGTCATCGGCTCGATCTACAAGGCGCGAGTCGAGAATGTTCTCCCCGGCATGGGTGCGTGCTTCGTCAACATCGGTCTTGGCCGTAATGCGTTTTTGTACGTTGACGACATCATGCGCGACCCGATCAACATCGGGGAGACGGAGATCACCGACCGCCGCAAAGGGCACACCGTCAACGAGCTGCTGAAAGTCGGCAGCGATGTCTTGGTGCAGATCGTCAAAGAACCGCGCGGCCTGAAAGGGGCGCGGGTCTCCACCAACATTTCCCTGCCCGGCCGCTACCTGGTCTTGATGCCGACCGGCAGATATTCGGGTGTCTCCTCAAAGATCGAAGACGCCAACGAACGTGCGCGGCTCAAACAGATCCTGCGGCGCGTCCGCCCGGAAGGCATGGCGACCATCGTACGCACGGCCGCCCAAGGCGTGAGCGAAGCGGAGCTCATCGCCGACCTCGGCGTGCAGCTGCGCCTGTGGCACGGCATCCTGGAGAGTTACAAGCGAGCCAGCGCGCCCGCATTGTTGCACAAGGATTTGAACCTCGCATTCAAAGCCGTTCGTGACTTCTTGACGAGCGACGTCAGCGCGGTGTACATCGATTCCAAAGAGCAGTACGAAGAGATCCGCTCGACCATGTCGCTGCTCGGGCCGCAATACATCGACCGGCTCAAGCTCGTGGACGGACCGGGCACGCTGTTCGCCACGCGCGGCATCGATGAAGAGCTGCAAAAACTTCTCAAGCCGAAGATACCGTTGCCCTCCGGCGGCCATCTCGTCCTCGAGCATACCGAAGCGCTGACGGTCATCGACGTGAACACGGGCAAGTTCACGGGCGGCCGCAACCTTGAAGACACGATCGTCAGGACCAATCTCGAGGCTGCCGCAGAAATCGCGCGCCAAGTGCGCCTGCGCGACATCGGCGGCATCATCGTCGTCGATTTCATCGACATGGCGCGCGAGCGCAGCCGGGAACAGGTCATCCAGACCTTGACCGCATCGCTGCGCCGCGACCGCACGCGCAGCACGATTCAAGCTTTTTCGAACCTGGGATTGCTCGAGTTCACGCGCAAGCGCGTCGGCAAAGATCTGGCGGGCCAACTGCGTTCGGAGTGCCCGTACTGTTCGGGCCTTGGCACCGTGATGTCGAGCGAAACGTTGGCCATCGGGGTGCTGCGCCAGATCCGCGGCATCGCAGCCAACGGTCATCGCGTCAAAAAACTCGATGTCGTTTGCGACGCCTCGGTCGCGACGCAGCTCGTCGGCTGGTACCGGGAAGAGCTCGAAAAGCTCGCGCACGATCACGATATCGAAGTCGGGTTGTTCGTCGAGCCGCTGCGCCACCGCGAACACGTCATCGTGGAAGAAGCGCGGCGCCTGCGGCCTGCTCCGCAACCGGGCATGGTTGTCGAGGCGGAGCTGCTGCCGGTGCGCATGCCGAATCCCGCTTCCGGCGTCGCCGTCATCAATGGGTACGTGGCGGAAGTGAAAGACGCCGCCAACGGCGCGGGCCAAACGGTCAAGATAAAGGTCGACGCGGTTGGAAACAATCTGATTCAGGCCGAGTTGGCAGAAGCGTTGCAACTCGGACAGCGCCGCCGGCGGCGCGAGCGGGGCCGGGTCAAGGGTTTGGAGAGCGAAGCTCCCATCGCGCCGCCCGTGCCCACGCTTGCGGCTGCGGAACGTCAAGCCGAGAGAGGCGCCGAACGAGAACGGCCACGTCCGGCAGCGCGCGTGCGCGTGCAAGAAGCCGAGCCGGAGTTTTTCGAGGATGAAGAAGAACCCGTGCGTGCGCCAGCTGCGTCACGGCGGCCAGCGCGCGCTGCAGCAGCGAGCCGCTCGCGCGACCGCGACCTCGAAGAACGGCGTGAGACGCGTCCATCGCGCCGGCGCGGATCGCGTCCGGGCTCGCAGCAATATCCTCCGCCGCTCGTCGTAGGAGGCGAAGGCGAAATTGACTACGAGGACGATGAGGACGAAGCAGTGAGCACGACGCCGCCACGCGCACGGGCGAAGGCACCCGATGAAGAGTCGAGCGTTGCGTCAGCGCACCGCCGCCGCCGTCGCCGCGGCCGCGGGGGCAAAGAGCGCCCGGCAGACGCGCGCACTTCGTCAGTCGGCGCCGGCGACGAAGACGATGACATCGATCGTGAGGATGAGGCGGTTGTCACTCCGCAGCGGCGCCCAACCGCTCCGGTCGTACGGCGTCCGGCGGCATCCACAGGGCGCTACGGACGCGACAGCCGTCCGCCCGATGACGAAGATGAGCTCGACACGGTCGTCGATCCGCGCCGTCCGGAGACAACCGGTCGCAGCCCAAAACGTTACGGTCAAGTGCGCCAGATCTACGGCCGTCCGCTCCAGGCCGATGAGGGCCAGCGCGCCCCGCGCGGCGGCGGCCGCCCTCCCTCGCGCGAAACGGACGGCGACTATCGTCCATCGAGACCGGCGGCCCCGCCGCGAAAGTCATATGCCGACGACGACCTCGACGTCGTCATCAGCCCGCGCGCGCCCGCCGCGATACACGTCGACGCCCGGCCTGACTTAGCGCGACGCGCGTCATCGCACGAGCGGCGTCCGGCGACCGCCGAGCCGGAAACTCGTCCGCGCCGCGGCGAGCGGGAAGAACGCCCGCGCCGCTATCCTGAGGAGCGCCCGCCAGTGCAACGACGTGCGCCGGAAGAGCGCGAAGAGCACGAGCATCGCGAACGACCGCAGCGAGGCCGAGGTGAACGCGGCCCGCGCCGGTCCGGATCCGGACGCGAACCTATGCGCCGCCCGCGCTCCGAGGGTCCGGCGGTGAAACAAGTCTATCCGCCGCCGGATCAGGAGGAAGAACCAGCGGATGGACCTCGCGGCACCAACGCGCCGCTGCGAAACGCAAAGTCTCCGCGTGGACCGCTGATGCGCCCGGCGGACGCTCCGCCAGTTCCCAAGGGAAAGGTCAGGCAACTCTACCCGCCGCCGCCCTTCGATGCAACGGTTGACTCGGATCCGGATCGCCGCGAGCGCGACACGGCGAACCTTGAAGCCTTCGATGACGACGCGGAGCCTGCGTTCGAAGCGCCATCCTCG
>DATGHT010000192.1:0-3576 GCA_035307865.1 Candidatus Eremiobacteraceae bacterium
GCAATGCCGGTGACCACTTCGGTCAGCTTCGCATTGGCTGGCGCAGACAGGCCGTTCTTGACGGCATGTAATGCGACGGCGCCGTTGAGCACGACGACCTCGGAGTGCTCGCGTCGCGCGCGCAGATCGATTAAGAGTGAGGGCAATTTGCCGCCTCGGCCGCTGCTCACGCGCCGCCCTAGGAGGGCGCGCAACAAACCCGCAGGCAACGCCTGCGCCGACCGCACCAACCAGGCGGCGGGAAAGTTGATCAAGTTGAGCGGGGTGATGTGCTGCGCGGACATGACCGCGATCGTCTCCAGCAAACAGGCGCGCTCCGCCTGAAACGCATGGGAGTCTCCGTAGACTTGCGCCGGCGACCAATCCAAGACCGCACACACGGCATTGCCCAAGATGTTGATGCAAAGCTTGGACCACTTGAGCGACTGCCAGTCGCCTACGGCGCGCACCGGCATGTTCGCCGATGAGAGCGCTGCAAGCATCCAGTTGTGCGGGTTTGCCCCGACGGGCGCAATACACAAACCGCCTTTGGCGGTCGCAACCAGTGCGGTGCTGTCGATGCGATCGACCGCAACAGTGAGAGCGCCGGCGACGACGCGATCTGCCCCGAATCGTTCGGCGAGCAAGTCCTCGTTGCCCACGCCGTTTTGCACGGTAAGAATCGAAGCGTTGCCGCAGCCAGGAATGTCGCCGATCGTCACCGCTGCCTCAGCGGTAGAATACGACTTGACCGCAACGATGACGAGCTCAAAGGGTGCGCGCAATAGCGCGTCATCGATTCCTGCCACCGCTCGCACCTGCGCCGTGGAACGCGTGCCACCCGCTTCGAGCGAGATGCCTAGGGCGTTGAGCGCGTCGGCTTGCGCGGGGCGGCCCATGACGACAACATCATGGCCACGCTGCGTAAGGCGCGCGGCGAGGAACTGGCCGACTGCGCCGGCACCCACGATGAGCACCCGCATGCGTTGCCGTCAGCGCTTCCCGGTGGAACCAAAACCACCCGCGGCGCGTTGCGTCGCATCCAAGCTCTCGCTCGCGCGAAACGCAGCCCGTTCAACGCGTGCGACGATCATCTGCGCGATGCGATCGCCGCGGCGAATGGTGAAAGGTTCGCTGCCGTGATTGATGAGGATGACGCAGACCGGTCCGCGATAGTCGGCGTCGATCGTTCCGGGCGAGTTCAGACAGGTGACGCCGTGCCGGATCGCAAGACCGCTGCGCGGGCGAACCTGCGCTTCGACTCCGACCGGCAGCGCGATACAAAAACCGGCAGGCACGAGCGTTCGCTCGCCCGGTTGCAAAACGACATCTTGGGAAGTCGCCGCGTACAGATCGCAGCCGGCCGCGCCCTCCGTCATGTACGCCGGCAACGGGAGACCATGCCCTTCGGGCAAGATCTGCAGTTCGATGGTCAACGCGGCGCCGTTGTTCATTCGCTCTTGGCCAGCAGCTGCGCCAGCTCTTCCTGAAACGAGTTGAGGTCGGTGAACGAGCGGTAAACGGAAGCGAAGCGGATATACGCGATCTTGTCGAGCCGCCGCAACGCAGCCATCACGAGCTCACCTACTTGGCTCGATCCGACTTCGTTATCACCGCGAGAATACAACTCGCGTTCGACGCCGTCCGCGACCTCCTGCATCGCGCTCTCGGAAATCGGACGCTTCTCGCAGGCCTTGCGGATGCCACCGAGGACCTTCTCGCGATTGTAGGCTTCGCGGCGGCCATCTTTTTTGACGACGAACAGACGGGCTGCTTCAGCGCGTTCGTAGGTCGTGAAGCGATGTTTGCAAGCCAGGCACTCGCGCCGGCGGCGCACGGCGTTCTCATCGTCGCGGCTATCGATAACGCGCGTGTCGCCGGCTCGGCAGACCGGGCACACCATGGGCTACCGCTCCTGCAGCGCAGGACCGCGGGAGCTCGTTTCGAAGGGCAAAATCGTTACGATGAAGCGCGACATTCAAGCAGTCTTTTTCGACGCGGGCTATACGCTCCTGTGCATGGATCCCGATCAAGTGACCATCTTCACGGAAGTGTGTGGCAAGTTGGGCATCGCCATCGATCGCGACAAACTTCCCGAGGGCGTGGCGCGCGCCAACGCGCTGTTGGCGCCACGCGCCGCAACCCATTCGCCGGCGCCGTTCTCGCAAGAGGAGGTTGACCGCTTTTGGACGCGCTACAACCAAATCTTGCTTTCGGTGTGCGCGTTCGATCCCGCCGACGCGCAGCATGCGGAACGCGTCTATCGCAGTTTCAGCGCTGCGATCACGTGGCGTATTTACGACGAAGTGCGGCCGGTTCTCGCAACGCTACGGGCGCGCGGCCTGTGTCTCGGCATCATCTCCAACTGGACCGGCGACTTGGAGGATGTACTGCACAAGATCGGGCTCCACCGCGAATTCGATTTCGTGCTCGATTCTGCGCGTTTGGGTTACGAAAAGCCGCATGCCCCGATTTTTCACGAGGCATTGCGACGGGCACGAATCCCTCACTTCGCAGCACTGCACGTGGGTGATTCGCCGGAGCACGACATCGACGGCGCACTCGCGTGCGGACTGCACGCCGTGCTGCTGGACCGCCACGAGCGCCACGCCGGATTCACGCGAGCTCCCCGCGTCGTGAGCCTGCACGGTTTGCTGGATCATGTCTGAGATTTGCGCGTCGAGCCGCGTCGTCCATGAGTAAGAACCGCTTTGAAGCCTTCAGCGATGGCGTCTTTGCCATCGCGGTGACGCTGCTCGTTCTCGAGCTGCACGTTCCGGATCCCCGCCCTGGGTTGCCGGACGCAGGCTTGACGCAAGGCCTGCTCGCGCTCTGGCCACTCTATTTGGTCTACGCCGCCAGCTTCGCGACGATCGGGATCATGTGGATCAATCATCATGCGCTCTTTCACAACGTCGCGCGCGTGACGTATGCGATTTTGCTTTTCAACCTGTTGCTGCTCATGATGGTCGCCTTCTTGCCGTTCTCCATCGAGGTGTTGAGCAAGTTCGGCTTGTCGCGCGGCGCGGTAGAGTTCAATGGGTTGATCTTCTTGCTGATCGGTATCTCCTACGGCGTTTTGTATTACGTCGCTTCGCCGACCATCCACGGGCCGCGCACGTTCGCCGGTTATTTCACAACCTGGACGTGGTGGAACTCGGTCGGCTTCATCGGCTATTTCGTGGGCATCGTCCTTGCTCGGTTCAGCCCGCTCGCGGGCATCATCATCTACGCCTTGGTCGCAGTCTACTACGCGTTGCCGGCCGCAACGCGGCAGCTGCTGAACGAGCCGTCCAAACCGCAGGGCTAACAAGCCCGCTGCCCACGACGCAGGCCGCGCATTGCGTGATATCGCGGCCGTGGGATCGGATTTGGACCTCGGCTACCTGCTGGCCGTCAGCGCCGCTGCGGTTTGGACTCCGCGTCCGCTGGTCGCTTGCCTGCGCGCCTTGGGCGACGCTCGCAGGCTCGTGAGCTGCGCGCGGGGCGAGCTTTGCATTCCCGATGGCTGCGAGCCGTTGAGCATCGACGCTCTGGCGCGTATCGCGTCAGTGGATGATGAGACGGCGCGCGCCGCGCTTGCCGCGGCGAGCACGC
>DATGHT010000193.1:0-4886 GCA_035307865.1 Candidatus Eremiobacteraceae bacterium
GACAACGCCGAGATCGCAGAACTCAAAAATCGGAGCGTTGCCATCCTTATTGATGGCGACGATAATGCCTGCACTGCGCATCCCGACTTTGTGCTGAATCGCGCCCGAAATGCCGCAGGCGATGTAGAGTTGCGGGGTCACCGTTTTTCCGGTTTGACCGACTTGGTGGGCATGCGGGATCCAGCCGGCATCGACCGCCGCGCGCGATGCGCCGACCGCGCCGCCGAGCGCATCGGCCAGCGCTTCGATGATGTCGAAATGTTCGGGACCTCCGAGACCACGGCCGCCGGAAACGACGATGCCCGCCTCGTCAACGGTAAGCTTACCCGCTTCTTGCGCCACCGCTTCCTCGATCCGCGCTGGGTATTGCTTGGAGCCGTCTGCGGCGAGTGTCACGACGTTGCCCTTGCCCGCCTCGTCACGCGCCGCAAAGCTGTTCGCGCGGCACACGACGATTTGGTAGTCGGCGCTTTTGAATTGGATGCTGCTCAACACCGAACCGCCGAATTTCGGCGATTGCACCACCACCGCGCCATCCTTGGCGCTCACGTCGCTGGCTTCGGTGATAACCCCGGCATTCAGCCGCACCCCGAGCCGCGCGGCGAGATCTTTACCGAGATTCGTCGCGGGCACGAGCAAGAGCGCAGGCCCGGTTTGTTTGAGCAACGCCTCGAGCGCGTCCGCAGCCGGATCGCCAAGAAAACCATCGAGCGGCACATCGGCGCCGGCGTAGATCGTGTCGACCGGCGTCTTTTTGAGCTGTTCGGCGGCTTGCTCCGCACCTTTCCCCAGCACGACCGCGCCCGACGCAACGCCCAGTTGCTTGGCCAAATCGGCAGCTTTCGTCGCCATTTCGAGCCCGGTGCGGCGCAAGCGGCCGTTGTCGTTTTCGACGAGGCTGATAACTGTTTTCACGGTTTAGATGAGCTTCTTCTCGATGAGAAAGTTCATGATTTTTTGCGCGCCTTCGCGTGGGTCGGATGCTTGGATGACGGTGCCTTTGGCACGCGCGCCAACCGTCGTGAACGAATCGACCGCGGTTTTGCTGCCCTGGTCCCCAAGCCGCGCCGCGTCCGCGCCGATGTCGGCGAGCGTCAGCGCCTTGACTTCCTTTTTCTTGGCACCCATGATGCCTTTGAGCGTGGGGTAGCGCGGCTCGTTGATGCTCTTGGTCACCGAGACGAGCGCCGGTAGCTGCGCGCTGACGCGCAGGTAGCCGCTTTCCGTTTCCCGCTGCACTTCGATGCTGCCGTCGCGCACGCTGACTTTTTTCGCGTACGTCAGGCAGGGGATACCGAGGTGCTCCGCCACCGCTGCGGGCACGATGGAGTTGATCGCGTCGGTGCTTTGCGTGCCGCTCAAGATCAAATCGTAACCGACGTGTTTGAGCGCCAGTGCGAGCAGATACGCCGTCGCCATGGTGTCGCTGCCGCCGATCGCCGGATCGGAGATCATCACCGCGTTGTCGGCGCCCATGCCGAGTGCTTTGCGCACGATGTCGACGCCGCTTTGCGGTGCCATGGTCAAAATGGTGACGGTCGAATCACCGCCCACGGCCTCTTTGATACGCAGCGCCTCCTCGATGGCATACTCATCGAAGGGATTGAGCACGTTCTCCACCGAGCTGCGGTTGAGACGTTTCGTGGCCGGATCGAATGTTTTTTCAGCGTTGGTGTCGGGAACTTGTTTGACGGTGACGACGATCTTCAAGTAATTCCTCGCAGCGCAAGCCGCCCGGAAAGCGCCTTGAGCCGTTCGAGCAGATCGCTCACCGAGTACGGTTTGCGCAGCATCATGAGCGGCCAGCATTCCGCCGTGCGCAACACATCCTCATGGTCGACGTAACCGCTTGCCACGATCAGCTGCACCATCGGCCGGCTGTTCTTGATGTATTCGACGATCTCCAACCCATTCATATCCGGCAGGCGCAAATCCAAAACGATCGCGTCATATTGCTGCTCGCTGCGCAAGCGTGCCAGCGCTTTGGCACCTGTCAAGGCGCAGTCTGCCTCGTAGCCGGCCTGCCGCAGCGCGAGCCCGATGGTTTCGCACAGTTGCTCGTCGTCTTCTGCGATGAGCACGCGCCCATGGCTGTGGCGTTTGTTGGCCGGGCGATAGCCCTCGACCACGAACGTGCCGGCGCCGTGGCGCGCCTCCACGATGCCTTGCCGCTCCAGCACCGCCAGCGCTTGCCGCACGGTCATGAGCGCGACGCCGTATTCCTTGGCGAGCGTGGCGGAAGCTGGAAGCTGTTGGCCGGGCTTGAGATTGCCGCGCGCGATACGCTCGCGGATGTCAAGCGCGATCGTCAAATATTTGAGGACTCGACGATCCGGCGCGGACACGTCTAAACCGGCTTGCTTCAAAGGTCGCCCCACAAAGAGAAACGCACCCGTATGAAAGACTAAGCTTTTTAAGATTTAGCGTTCTTTCCCTGGCTGGACCTCGATTAAACCTCGCCCGCCCCGGAAAGACAGAATGCAAGCGGGTAGGCGCGGACGCCCTTTAACTTGTCGGCGCCACGACTCCTTAGAAGATCGGAGAGTCCATCAACATGCAGAATCGCGACCTCATCGTCAGCGACACGCAAACGGAGCGTTCGTCCGCCCCGTGGGGCATTGTCGCCGCCGTGATCATCGTTGCCCTGGCCATCGCGCTGTTCGTGTGGCAACCTTGGAACTCCACGACCACCCAAACAAATTCCAATAGCACCTCCGTGACGCAGCCGAACGGTGCCAACAATGCGAACGGTGCGAATAACGCCAACGGCCAGAGCGGCACGAGCCAGACCAACCCGAATTCAGGCAACTCAGGGGGCAACAACTCGAACCCCTAAACGATAGGCGCCCCGCTGCGCCGCATGGTATACGGCCCTCGTGGCGGGAACGAGGGCCGCGCAAGCGGCGCCTTTCAGCAGCCTTATCGATCTGCAGTGCGCGCGCTGCGGCACCGCGTGGCCAGCCGACGCGATTGCCCAGCTTTGCAGTTGTGGCAGTCCCTTGCTGGCGCGTTATGATGTGAGCCTTGCGGCCCGAACGCTCACGCGCGAAAACCTAGCGCGCCGGCCGCGCGACCTGTGGCGCTACCACGAACTCTTACCGGTACGAGATCCCGCCCGGATCGTTGCCATCGGCGAATCCGTGACGCCGCTGACCAGGCTCGACAAGCTCGGCAACGCCCTTGGCCTGGCGCATCTTTATATAAAGGATGAAGGTTTGCTGCCCGGGGGAAGTTTCAAGGCACGCGGCGCGGCGGTCGGCGTTTCTCGCGCCCGCGAACTCGGCGTTTCAGCTTTTGCCATGCCGACCAACGGCAACGCCGGAGCGGCCTGGTCGCTCTATGCGGCCAAGGCAGGTCTGCAGGCGCACATCGTCATGCCGGCGCGGGCGCCGCTGCTTAGCCGCTCTGTCTGCACCCTCGCCGGCGCCCGCGTGTACTCGGTCAACGGGCTCATCAACGACGCGGGGAAGATCGTCGCCAAGGCTGTGGCAAAGTACGGTCTGTACGACGCCTCGACGCTGAAAGAGCCGTATCGCATCGAGGGTAAGAAGACGCTGGGCTTTGAGATCGCGGAGCAATGCGGTTGGGAACCGCCCGACGTCATCGTCTACCCGACCGGCGGCGGCGTGGGCCTGATCGGCATGCAGCGTGCTTTCCGCGAGCTGGCGGAAGCCGGCTTGCTAAAGCCCCGTATGCCACGTTTCATCGCGGTGCAATCCTCAGGCTGCGCGCCGATCGTGCGCGCATGGGAACAAGGCGACGCGGTCTCGACCCAGTGGGAGGGCGCGAACACGGTTGCCTTCGGCATCAATGTCCCCAAAGCGCTGGGGGATTTTCTCATCTTGCGGATACTGAAAGAGTGCGCGGGTGCGGCGATCGCGGTCGACGATGCGGACATCCTGCGCTATCAAAGCCTGTTGGCACAACGCGAAGGCATCTATGCGTCGCCCGAAGGCGGTGCTGCGTTAGCGGCCGTCGTGGACCTGCTGCGTTCCGGCACCGTCAGCCGCGATGAGAGAATCGTATTGGTCAACACCGGCAGCGGGGCGCTGGAAAGCGGCGGAATCCCGGCTGTAATTCCCGTACTGGAACCCGATGACGAAATCTCAATCCCTGCTTCGCTTTGACGACGTGCGCGCGGCTGCGCTGCGCTTGGAAGGCGTCGCCTGGCGCACCCCGGTGTTGCACGATCCCGATATCGATGAGCTCGCGCACAACGTCCTGCTCTTCAAATGCGAGAACTTGCAACGCGTCGGCGCATTCAAATTTCGCGGCGCGTACAATCGCCTCGCGCAGTTGAGCGATGAGGAGAGCGAACGCGGCGTCGTGGCGTTTTCCTCCGGCAACCACGCACAAGGGGTAGCGCTCGCGGCGCGATTGCTCGGCATCGCGGCGACTATCGTCATGCCGAAGGACGCGTCGCGGCTAAAACTGCAGACCACACGCCGCCACGGCGCAACGGTCGTGACGTACGACCGCAAGACGGAAGACCGCGAGTCGATCGCGAGGCAGATCTCCAATGAGTCGCACGCCACGCTCGTTCCGCCTTACAACGACTTTCGCATCATGGCGGGGCAAGGCACTGCGGCGCTGGAGCTGCTGGAAGACGTGCCCGGCCTCGACGCGCTTCTCGTGCCGTTGGGCGGTGGTGGTTTGCTGGCGGGATCGGTAGTGGCTGCCAAAGCGTTGCAACCTTCCATCCGCGTCTATGGCGTGGAACCCGAAGGCGGTGATGACTGGGCCCGCTCCTGGAAAGAGAACAAGCCGGTCAGTATCGCGCCCCCCGACACGATCGCCGACGGATTACGAGTCGAAACGCCGGGCGACCTCACATGGCCCGTCGTCCACGAGCTTGCGGATGGCGTGCTCACGGTTTCCGACAGGGA
>DATGHT010000194.1:0-3240 GCA_035307865.1 Candidatus Eremiobacteraceae bacterium
CGTTCCGCGCTCCAAGCGAAACGTCGTATCGAAATAGCCGACCTGCCCGCGGACGGCGCGGAACGATCCCGCAAGGGATGGGCTTTCGACGCTGCCGCCCAGCACGACCGCACCGTCCGCCGTCAAATCGATCGCGCTGCCGCCGCGCACGCGCACGTCCTTCCCCGCCGTCACCGCCACGTTGAGGTCGATAGGCGGCACGGAGAACTTCTTGGGTGCGGGCGTCGCCGGTAGCAGGTTCGTGAGCAGGCCACCCGTGCTGCCGAAGATGCGACCCGCGTAGGCGATGCTATGCCCCGGCGCGGGCGTCGGCACGCCGGGTATGTTCTTCTGCGCGGTTTGCGACGCCAGCGCGGTTGCCGAACCGCTCGCCAGTGCGATGATCGCAGAGAACGGGATCGTCGCACTGTTGAGCGCGATCGAACCGCTCAGATACGGTCTGACCGCCGTGCGCGTCAGGCTCAGATCTCCGTTCACGGTACCGCTGAGCCAGCCCGGCACGTCGAGGTTTGCGTTGCGCAAATTCAGGTTCGTGTAGAACTGCAAGCCTGCGTTGGAACGCAGGCCGACTGCGGGCACGATGTGCGCTGCACCGTTGATACCGAGCGTTCCGCCGCCTAGCTGTCCGCGCAACTCACGCAACGTGATCGTGTCTTTCAGCAGCGACACGTCGGCTGACACGTTGGTGAAGGGTACGGTCTCCCAACGCGACACCACGCCTCCGGCGCGGACGCTCGCGACGCCGGCGACCGAGGGATTACCGGCATTCCCCGTCACCGACGCCTGCGCGTTGAGGATGCCGCTGAGCGTTGCATTTGAGCCCGTCAGCGTATTGAACTCAGCGAGGTTGACGGCGCTCGCCGTCAGGGACAAATTCACCGGACGTTGTTTGGGGCCCAACGCGAGCGGCTGCAGTTGAATGGGCAGCGCTCCCGTCACGTCGATTTGGCCGCCGCTCGCGAGCCCGAGCTGCGTGTCGCCGATGTCGAGTTCGCCCGGCACGTATTGGAAACGCGCCTTGAAATCGTTGAACACAAAACCGGCGACCGTATTGTGGCTGCCCGCCAGCGTCGCTTGGAGCAGCGGTTTGGAAGTCGTGCCGGACAATCCGATCGTCGCGTGCGCCGGACCGCGCATCGCAACGGGTAGTTGGAATACCGACGTCAACTCTGCAAGATCGGAAGCGTCCAGATTCAGCGCTGCGCTCACGCGCCGGGTGCCGAACTCGTACCGCCCCTGGCCGTCACCCGTGACAAATTTCGTCGCGACCTGCACCCCACTCACGCGCACGCCGCTCGGATCGCTTTGCACGAGCCCCGAGAGATTGTTGATCGTGATGCGGCGCAGATGTCCATCGTGCAGGCTCACGCGCGCGAACGCAACCGGCCGGCGCAGCGTGCCTTGGAGGGTGCCGGCTGCGTCGACCATCCCGCTTAAGCCCAGGTCCTCGGCGTGCACGATCGGCGTCATCTCGGCGACGTCGAGATTGCGCACGTTGGCTTTGACGTTGTACGTCGCGCTTGCAAAATCGGGAAGGCCGTGCGTGTATGCGCGGAACGCCACACGCCCGGAAAGCGCGGCGCTACCCCCCGGACCGTTCTGCGCGATCGTAGCGAGCAATGCGCCTTGGTCGCTTGAAAAATGCGTCTCGATGTGCCCGAGTTCGTAGTCGTGCACTGCGGCGCCGTCCAAGCGCAAGCCGCCGGCGGCGGACAGTCCGGCGTTACTGGACGCAAAATTGACGCGGAACGCGCCGCTCCCAGCAAACATGTCAGCGCCGCCGAAGAAGTCGTTGAAATCGGCCATGTCGACGTGCGGGCTTGTGGCATGGAGCGCCACAACGCCGGGACTGATCTGACCCGACACGTGGAAGCGCGAGGTGCCAAGTTGCACCTGGCCGTTGGCGAGCTGCACGTGTCCGCTGCTCGCCGCGATGCTGCCGCTGAGGTCGTCAAACGGTACGCCACGCAGCGTGCCCGTGTCGGTAAGCACGGATCCGCTGATTCGTGGTTGAGCGGCCGAGCCCAAGATGCGCACATCGGCGTTCGTCGCACCCGTAAGCCCACTGTTGCTTCCGGCGTACTGACTGATCGCCGACAGATCTGCTTCGTGCACTTGCACGCGCAGATCGAGCGCGGCCTTGGCCGGTGACGCATTGGCCAATCCGGCGACGGAACCTGAGAGGCGCGCGAGGTTGTTGTCGACGATGACGTTGCTCGCGTTCGAATGCAGGATCCCGTCTTTGTACGCGACGTCTACATCGCCGCTTACCGGCGTATTGCGGTACGAACCCGTCATCGCAGCTGCCCCGCGGACATCCGGGCGGCGCAACGATCCGCCGACGCTTGCGATCGCAACTGCGGAGCCGCGCTGCAGCGGCACGCCAAAATCTTTCAGGGCCGTCAGGTCGACGTGATCGGCGAGCGCCGCGACACGCGTGCCGGAATCCGGCGTAACGCCCTGCGCGTTCGCGATGCTGCCGACGGCGGAGACCTGCCCGCCGGCGACCTCCATGTTGGCGAGCACCGAACTGTCGCCGGCTGGTTTGCCGCCCAGCGTTGCGTCCGCGGCTTGTATCGGAATGCCCCCGACGCGCGCATCCGAACTGCGCGCCTGTGCGGAGACCGTCCAGGCGCTGCCATCGAGCATCGCAAAAAAGCGGCCCTGCATGGAGCCGCTCATGCGGGCTGCGGGCGCCGCGTGAGCCAGCATGGCGAGATTCGCAGCCGCGGTACCCTGCAACGCCGCGGCTCGCACGCGCAAGTTCGAGTCCAGCAGCGCGGCGCCGTGCGCGTCTGCTTCGGCGCTGCCTCCGTGTGCTGCGATTTGTGCGATGTTCACGAAGCCGTTGGCGCCTGCTCCCCGCAGCGCGACGTGCTGCACGGTGACGCCCGACAAGGAGAGTTGGTTCGCAGTGGCCGCGATCGCGACGGCCGGCGACGCACCACCACCTCCAAGGAAGGCTACGCCGTCAAAGGTGCCGCTGGCAGCCGGCAGCGTGACCGCGAAACTCGGGATGTCGGGAAGCGCAAAGGTGCCCGCACTCACTTGTAGCGGCAAGTGCTCTACGAACGCTTCTAGAGACCGGCGAGGCTGGCCGACGTGATTCGAACGGTCCGTGCGCATCGCCACCGTCAGTGCGCCCTGCTGCGTTTGCAGGAGCAAGGGTCCGAGGAACAGTTCGTCCGCGTCTGCGGTGAAAAACGCGCGCGCCCGCACCGTGCCGCCACTGAGCTGCGC
>DATGHT010000195.1:0-7599 GCA_035307865.1 Candidatus Eremiobacteraceae bacterium
TAGGTTCGGAGAAAAAGGAAAGACGCGGGTTTTGCAGCCCGCGTCCTTTTTTTTTTGCGCGCTAGTGGCGGTCGATCACGTTAGCTATTGATGATCAGCCGCGTGTTCGAACCCGACGTCGGCAACCCGCTCGTGCTGTGAGCGACGTCGTGCCAGCGTCCGAATAGTTGCGGGTTGGCTTGGAAGAACTGCTCGATCCGGGCGATGCGATCTTTGGTCGGCGGGTGGTCTTGCACGTAGGCTTCGAATCCGCCCGCGTCGCCATACAGCTTTATGAGCGTGCGGAAGAACCAGATCATGCCCCAGGGATTGTAGTTGGCGCGGGCGGCGAGAATGACGCCTTCATGGTCGGCCTGGTACTCTTGCTGGCGGTCGAAGTTCAAGAAACCGTAGTTGGCGCCGAATTGTGCAAGGTTGAAGACCGTGGCCTGCCCTTGGGTGTGGACAAAGAGGCTGGCGAGGGTGAACAGCAGATTCAGACGCTGTGCTTGACGCAGCCGGTTCATCACGTGGCCGAGCACGATGTGGCCGGTTTCATGACCCACCACGTTGGCGAGCTCGTCCTCGTTGCCGGCATGTTGGAGCAGCGCTTCGTTCACGTACACCCAACCGCCCGGCACCGAAAACGCATTCGCCCGCTGGCCTTTGACGATGACGAACGTCATCGGCCACCAATGCGGTTGCGCTGCTTGTGAGATGCGCGCGCCCACCGCACGCAGGACCGGATAGTAGGGCGATGCGTCGATCACGAGCCCTTGTTTGCGCTGGTCGGCGTAGACTTGGCGGCCGATGTCGATCTCTTGCGCATGATCGTCGGCGAGCGCGACCTCGGCAAACGGCGGCGCTGCGACCGTCGCTCCCAGCGCGCACACCCCGCAGAGCCATGACTTCCGGGAAAATGTCGGCGTGTCCATCATTACCTTAACGTACCCGCGCCACCGGAGAGTTTCATGCAAACCGCAAAGCAAGCTTGCGTGAACGGGACGAATGTCCGAGCCAACCTCGCGCTGGCGCTGGCCGCGATACTGCTCATCCTGCCCGCTTGCGGCTCGCATCCAGCGACGAGCAGCAGGTTCTCGCCGGGCCGCGCCAGCCCCGGGCTGCTGCGCATCGCAAGCGCGCAAGTCGACAACCTCAACACGGTCCTTTCGGGCGGCGGGTCGTCGACCTATCTGTCGTTCTTATGGGGCGCCTACCTCTACATCAGCGACCCTCAGGGCAATCTCGAGCCTGAGCTTGCAACCGTTATACCCACGCGCCAGAACGGCGGCATCAGCGCGGATGCCCTTACCATCGTCTATCACCTGCGCCGCGGTGTGCGCTGGCAGGACGGCGCTCCCTTCGACGCACGCGATGTGATCTTCACGTGGCATGCCATCATGAACCCCAAGAACAACGTCGCCTCCCGCCTGGGCTTCGATAAGGTCGCCGGCATGCAAGCGCCTGATCCGTTCACCGTGCGCGTGCGTCTCAAGGAGCCCTACAGTCCAGCGGTCGCCGGTCTGTTCGCACCGAGCGAAGTGCCGCTCTGCATTCTGCCGCAGCACTTGCTTGCGCGCTATCCTGACATCAATCGCGCCCCCTACAACAGCAAGCCCGTTGGTACCGGGCCATTTACGATCGACCGCTACGATCCGTCCACGGGCGTCTTTCTGAAAGCCAACCCCTCGTACTGGCGCGGCGTTCCCAAACTGCGAGGCATCAATTACCTCTTCGTGCCCGATCCTAACACGGTGGAGGTCATGATGCGCACGGGCGAATTGGACTTGGCCTACGTGACCGCGACACGTGCTCACGAGCTTGCGGGAAGGCCGGGTGTGACGATCGTGCACGCGCCCGCTAATATCGTCTGGTTCCTATCGCTTAATGTGGCCCATGCGCCGCTCGATGACGTGCGCGTGCGGCGCGCAATCGCGATGGCGGTGGATCGCCGCCGCTACCTCGAAAACTTCCAGCACGGCATCGGCAGTCTTGCGGTAGCCGATCAGCCGCCATTTTTGTGGTCGTTCGATCCGCACGTGCAAGCGCCGCCCTACGATCCGCAACAGGCGCAACGGCTTTTGGATTCCGCCGGCTGGCGCATGACAGCGAGCGGCTATCGCGAGCGCGCCAGTACGCACCTCACGCTGACCTTTGCGTACAGCACCGACCAGGCCGACGCCATTCGCTTTGGTCCGCTGTTTCAAGAGGCGATGCGCGGCATCGGCATCGATGTGAGCATCAAAGGATATCCCTACAACATCTTTTATGCGCAGCGGAGCGCGAGCGGCATTCTGAACAGCGGAAAATACGACATTGCCTACACCGGTTGGGTGGGCGGCGTCGATCCGGACGACGCGGCTCTCTGGATGTGCGATCAGCTGCCGCCCGGGGGTTACAACTGGTCGTTCCTATGCGATCCGCGCATCGATGCACAGGAACGCATCGCCTTACGTTCCTACGACCGCGCCGTGCGGCGTCAAGCCTACTGGCGAATCCAGGAGCTGCTGGCTGAGGAGGTTCCGGCGGTGTTCCTTGCGTGGTCTGACAATATTTATGCGGCGCGCAGCACGCTGCGCGGTTTCTACCCGACGTCGACCTACTCGAATGCGTGGAACTGGCAGATCTAAGCGTCAGTGGGTTCGCTAGTGTAAGAAGGGCACCAACAGCAGCGACACGATGTTGAGCACCTTGATCATTGGATTGATCGCGGGGCCCGCCGTGTCTTTATACGGATCGCCCACGGTATCGCCAGTCACTGCGGCTTGATGCGCCGGGCTGTTCTTGCCACCGTAGTGGCCGTCTTCGATGTACTTCTTGGCATTGTCCCAGGCGCCGCCTCCCGAGGTCATCGAGATCGCCACGAAGAGACCGGTGACGATCGAGCCCACCAGTACGCCACCCAACACGAGCGCGGCGTTTTGTGGTGAGAAGATGTGGAATGCGCCGAGCGCGACGATGACGATCGGCGTGAGCACGGGAATGAGCGCCGGCACCAGCATCTGTTTGAGCGCCGCAGCCGTCACGAGGTCAACACAGCGCCCATACTCGGGCTTAGCAGTGCCTTCCATGATGCCTTTGATCTCGCGGAACTGACGGCGCACTTCTTCGACGACCGCACCGGCCGCTTTCCCGACCGCTTCCATGCACAAGGACGCGAACAGATACGGCAGCGCGCCCCCGATCAGCAACCCCGACAGCACGTAGGGATTGCCCAATGCGAAGACGAGCATTTGCACGCCGCGTCCGGCCGCTTCGGAAAGCTCCTGTTGAAAGGATGCGAACAAAACGATCGCGGCGAGCGCTGCAGAACCAATCGCGTAGCCCTTGGTGACCGCTTTGGTCGTGTTGCCGACCGCGTCGAGCGGGTCGGTGATGGCGCGAACTTCAGGACCGAGCTTTGCCATCTCAGCGATGCCGCCACCGTTGTCAGTGATCGGCCCGTACGAGTCCAACGCAACGATGATGCCTGCCATGGAAAGCATCGCCATCACGGCGATTGCCACGCCATAAAGTCCGGACAGCGAGAACGAGGAGAGAATGCCGAGCACGATCACGAGCACCGGCAGCGTGGTCGCCTTCATCGACACCGCCAAGCCCGTGATGATGTTGGTGGCGTGACCCGTCGTCGAGGCTTTGGCGATGGCCTGCACCGGCTTGAATTGCGTGCCGGTGTAGTACTCGGTGATGATCACCATGAGCGCCGTGATGATCAAGCCGATCACCGCACACACCCACAATTTCCATGGGTAGTACAGTCCGGGGTTGCCGGCCGCGGCATCGGCATCGGCCATGATGTGCCCGGAAGCGAAGTAGAAGACGATCGCCGACAGCACCGCCGCGATAGCAAGCCCGGTATACATCGCCGCCATGATCTTCGTGCCGCGCACGTGTACGAACAGCGAGCCGATGATGGAAGTGATGATCGAAACGGCACCCAGCACCAGCGGAAAGACGGCGGCGACCAGCGCGTACTGCGCGTTGTTGTGGAAGATCAACACGCCCAAGAGCATCGCAGCGATAGTTGTGACGCAGTACGTTTCGAACAAGTCAGCAGCCATGCCGGCGCAATCACCCACATTGTCGCCGACGTTGTCGGCGATGACGGCCGGATTGCGGGGGTCGTCTTCAGGGATACCCGCCTCGACTTTGCCGACGAGGTCTGCGCCGACATCTGCGCCCTTCGTATAGATGCCGCCGCCAAGACGCGCGAAGACGGAGATCAGCGAGCAGCCAAAGCCCAACCCCACCATGGCATTCAACGCGGCGCGCAAGTTATCGGGATACACCGCGTGCATGATGTAGAAGTATCCGGCCACGGCGATGATGCCTAAGCCGACCACGAGCAGGCCGGTGATGGTGCCGCCCCGGAACGCGACCGCGAACGCCTCGCTCATCCCCTTGCGCGCCGCTTCGGCCGTGCGCACATTCGCGCGCACCGCAATGGACATGCCGATAAAGCCGGTCGCGCCGGACAGAATCGCGCCGATCAGAAACCCGACGGCCGCTTGCCACGAAAGCGCAAAGCCGATGATGACGGCGAGCACGATGGCAACGATCGCGACCGTGCTGTACTGCCGCCGCATGTACGCCATCGCGCCCTCTTGGATCGCGGCTGCGATCTCGCGCATGCGGTCGTTGCCCGCCGGTTTGCGCAAGATCCAAAAAATGAGGTAGACGCCGTACAGGATGGCGATGACGCCACACGCCAACGCAAGCCCCACGGCCATGTTGATGATGGAAGTCGAAGTAGGCATCAAAGCGTCTGGTCTCCCGTTAGCGCAGGTCGGAACGCGACCGCTGACGGCAAAAGGAGCACCCCCAAAGCCTGCGGACTAAAAGGTCCGCGCCGGGAGCGCTTTTTCGTGGATTGCCATCGATGTTGGAGGTCGAGTGCGCGGCTCCTGCGACTTCCTGCGCGACCGACCGTGCGCGGCGAGGGAAGGTCGCGCAGAAAACATGACTAAAGTCGGAAGCTCGTGGCAAGTTTTCTCACACAACGCGTCCTTCGCTTCATCGCAGTGCTGTTCGTCATCACTGCGGTGTCTTTTTTATTCTTGCACCTCATCCCGGGCAACCCGGTCGAAATCTTGCTCGGCGAACACGCCACCCACGCCGATGTGGTCGCACTCACCAAGCAATTGAAATTGGATCAACCCTGGTACGTGCAGTACGCTGCCTACCTCTGGAACTTGGCGCATGGCGATCTCGGCCGCTCGCTCGCTGACAACATTCCCGTGACCTTGAAGTTGAAGACATACTTCCCGGCGACGATCGAGCTGGCATTTGCGGCTATGTTCGTTTCGATCGTGGTGGGCGTGCCGGCCGGCATCATCGCCGCGATCTATCACCGGCGCATCGTCGATACCATGACGACGATTCTCGCGCTGATCGGCGTCTCCGTGCCGGTTTTTTGGTTGGGCTGGATGATGCTGTGGCTGTTCGCCTACGAACCGAGCAAGATCGGGGTCAATCTGTTTCCGTTAGCCGGGCGCCTCTCGATTCGTTACGACGTGCCCGTGCACACCCATTTCGTCACGGTCGACGCGCTTTTGGCCGGCAACTGGGCGGCGTTCGGCGATGCGCTGCATCATCTCATCCTGCCCGCACTCACGCTGGGCACGATTCCCATGTCGATCATTGCCAAGATGACGCGCGCGGGTATGCTCGAAGTGCTGCAGGCCGACTACATCCGCACGGCTCGGGCGAAGGGCTTGAGCAGTTTCGCGGTCATCGTCAAACACGGTTTGCGCAACGCGCTCATTCCGATCGTCACCGTCGTGGGCTTGCAGACGGGTTTCTTGCTCGGCGGTGCGGTGCTCACCGAAAGCATTTTCGCGTGGCCGGGCGTCGGCCGGCTCGCGTTCGAAGCTATCAGCAATCGTGACAACCCGCTGATCAACGGGTCGATCTTGCTGTTCGCGGCGACGTTCGTGCTCGTGAATTTGATCGTGGACATTCTCTACGCCGTCTTGAACCCGCGCATCCGCTACGCTTGAAAACCCCTGTGCCTGGCGTCACCGCAGGCCTGGTTGGCACATGCTACTATATGAGCAACCCAACGCCTGGGGGAGCCATGGTGAGCAAGACCATGCCAAGTCGCACCAACGACACGGATGAAGCCAAGTCGCGCGCACTATCCCGTGTGGGTGCAGTGCCGCGTGAGACGCGCGCTGCGCGCATCTGCCAGCGCTGCTTTGCCCGGAATGAAGCGGGCGACACATTCTGCAAGGTTTGCGGCGACGAGCTCCCCGAGAGCCTCGCGGATGTCGACGCCGACAGCACCCGCCGGCTGATACCGGCGGCAACGCGCGCCCAGCTCATCGTCGAGGTCGGCAACGGTTACGGGGGCACGGCCGAGTTCTGGCTCGATCGTGACGTGTCGCTGGTGGGGCGGGCGTCACCGGCCGACGGCATCTTGCCCGACGTTGATTTGAGCGGCCTCGATCCCGAGCGGCTCATCTCGCGGCGGCACGCCTTCATTTTGCGCCGGCGCGGGGGCTTTGTGGTAGAAGACTTGGAGAGCGTCAACGGCACCTACCTGAACGGGGTTCAGCGGCTGCAGCCACACGCCCAGACGCTCCTGCGCGACGGCGACCAGCTGAACTTCGGCGAGACCCGCTGCATCTTCTGGACCGAGACACCATCAGGCTTAGCGGCTGAAAACCCCGGCGTGTAAAGGGCGCTAAAAAGCCTAATATCGGTCAGTTCCGAAAAAAGGATAAAACCGTAATAATGCATAAAAAGCGGCGCCTGATGCGGGATGCATCAGCCGCTGCTGCTGCGTATGAGTATGAAGCAGTGGTGGGAATCGTGTCGTCTTCCAAGATGGGGGCGCCTTATGGCAGCTCGGCGGCGAGACTCGCGGAGCACCGGAGAAAAACCAGAAAAAGACTGGGTTACATCCGGGGAAGTTGCGCGTGCGCTCAACATGACGGACGCCGCCATCCGGCGCTGGGCACGCGAAGGCCTCGTCGCGGCGATCAAGACGCCGGGCGGCCAGTATCGCTTCCGGCGTGAAGCGGTTTCCGATCTCATGAAGTCGCGTACCGTCGTCAAGCGCCCGCATCCCAAGAAACCGTCGTCACGGGGCGCAACGCGATGAAGAACTTGCGCACGAAACCGCAAGAGCTTTGCATGATCGGCGGAGTGGCGCTCAGCCGCGAAGAGATCATCCACAAGTATCTCCACTTGGTCAAGTACGTCGCCGGGCGCATTTCCATCAACTTGCCGCCGCACGTCGAAATCGATGACCTCATCAACGAAGGCATTTTAGGATTGATGGACGCCATCGGCAAGTACGACGACTCCCGCGGTGTCAAATTCGAAACCTACGCCATCACCCGCATCAACGGCGCCATCCTCGATGCGCTGCGCGCGCTCGATTGGGTGCCGCGCGCGGTGCGCCAAAAAGCGCGCGAACTGGAGCGCGTGTTTGTGGAGCTCGAAAACAATTTGGGCCGGGTGCCCGAAGATACCGAGGTTTGCAAAGCGCTGGGCGTTTCGCTGAAAGACTACCACTCGCTGCTGCTCAAGATCCGCGGCACGTCGATCCTCTCGCTCGAAGAGTTCTTGCCGAATGAGAAGGGTCATGACGTCGCGTTGCTCGATACGCTGCGC
>DATGHT010000196.1:0-9905 GCA_035307865.1 Candidatus Eremiobacteraceae bacterium
GAAAAACCATCGTACCGTAGGTCCGGCCTCTGGCCCGGAAGGGCAGTAGCATCGCAGAACGAGCTTCCAATTTTCGCACCATTTCGAGCTGGCGTCCGTCGACCACGTTTTGGCGCAACACCATTTCGTCGATGTCTGGGATGAGAATAGGCGCCTCGGACTCGAACGACTGCTGGATATGACCGGTTTCGAGAATGGGGTAATGCTCCAAGATTTCGTTTGCCGCCTTGAGCTTGACAGGGTCGTTGTGGGCGATGGCTGCGCGGTAGAGCCTGCCCCCGGGGCCTGCGAGATACACCACACACCAGTCAGCAATCCGCGGCACCGCCAGCTCGGCAAGCTTTTTGATTTTGAAGTCCAACTCTGACGATCCGGCCAGAATCGCGCTGACCTCCAAGAGAAACTGCATGGCCTCATTGGCGCGCTTCCGGTCGTCGATATCGATGCACGTTCCGAACCATTTGAGGACCTTGCCGCTGCCATCTTTCAGCGGCAGCGCTCGAGCGAGGAACCAGCGAAACGTCCGATCCTGACCGCGGCGCAGGCGGTACTCGATCTCGAAATGGTCCCCGTGTGCTGTCGCGGATTTCCATAAGTCAAGATAGCGCGCGCGGTCGTCGGGGTGCACCGCCTCGTCCCAACCGAAATTCTTAGCCTCTTGGGCGCTCATGCCGGTGTAGTCGCACCAGCGCTGGTTTGCGTATTCCGTCAGGCCGCCGGCATTGGCCGTCCAGACCATTTGAGGGACCACCTCAGCAGCTATTTGGAGCAATTGCGTTTCAAAGGCAAGATCGGCGGGTTGCGAACCGTCCGCTTGTAACGTGACCGGTTCTTGTGCTGACCGCGGGTGAGTCTCCACGACGCTATTGTGCGGCGGGCGTCATGGGCCGCCCTGCTTTGCTGCTTGCTGCGAGAGTCGGGTGAAGCTCACACCCCGGTCGGGAACGTTTCCGGAACTTCCGGCTCTTCCCACTCAACGCCGCGTTCCAGCGGTTCGACCGCGCGCGTGTGATCGAAATGCAGCAGCGCGTCGAATTGGGCCGGCAAGCGCACGTGGTAGTAGTGGCTTTGCCGCTCGGTTTCCGGGCGGTAGATCACGCCGATGAAGCGCTCCAAGCGGAGGTCGCTCAGCCGCGGTTCGGTGGCAGCATGCCTCCGCAGCTCCAAATAGAAACGAGCGACCGCCGTTTCGTGCAACAGTGACTCAACGCTCCCGGAGAGTGCGGGCAGCACGTGTTTGCGTTCTGCCGGGCCGTGCCAATCGGTCGCGGCCGTCACGGTACCGGTGTACGTCGTCATTCCGACCAGCACCACTTGTTCCGGGTAGGCCGCGCGGATGAGTTCACCGATATTCGTCTCGCGCCGCAGGCTCATGTCGGTTGCGCGCGCGTCGCCGATGTGGGAGTTGTGCGCCCAAACGACGGCCTTGGTGCGCGGCGAAGCCTTATCGAGGTGCGCCAACAAGCGCTGCAAGGTCTCCGCCATGTGGGCATCACGCAGATTCCACGATGATATGCCGGCCCCGATCATGGTGCGGTAATAGCGCTCTGCGTTCCTGACGATGCGTGCGTTTTGTTCCGCGTAGAAAAACTCGTCCTCGGTCACCCCGTTTTGCGCGTGGCGTGGGCGTTGTTGCAGCAGGTCGACCAGCTGCGAGATCACCTCCTTTTCGCACGGCTCGCTCAATCCGGAGCCGACGGCAAGCGCGTACGATTCCATCTCCGCGTTGAAATGATCGAAGCAGCTGTAGCGCTCTTTGGCGCGGAGAGCAGCTTCGGGTTCAACGCGCTCGAGGTAAGCGATGACCGCTTCCATCGAAGCGCGCAGGCTGTACAGATCGAGTCCATAGAAACCGGCCTTTTGGGCGGACGGCGCCTGCGCGTCGTTGTGTTCGCGCAACCAGCCGATAAAATCAAGCACGTCCGCATTGCGCCACATCCACGTCGGAAAGCGCTCGAATCCCGCCAGCGCGTCGACCGCATCAAGATCGAGACTGGCGTTGCGCACCCAGCGGTTCACTCGGTAGGCGTCCGGCCAATCCGCCTCGACCGCAACGACCGTGAACCCCTTTTCCTCGATCAGCCGCTGCGTGATGACCGCTCGCTCGCGATAGAATTCGTGCGTGCCGTGCGACGCTTCACCCACCATGACGATGCGTGCGTCCCCGACAAGCTCTAAGAGCGCATCGTAGTCGCTCGCCGCATCGTGCAGGGGCTGCACGACCTCGCGCAGCGTTGCTGCCAAGGATTTTTCTGAAGCCTCGCTCATGATTGCGTCCTCGCTCGGGCTGCGGCCGCGGCCTTTTCCAGTAAACCGCGCACTTCGCCGTCTTCCGTTTGGGAGAAGTCTTCGTACCAGAGGCCGACTGCATAGAAGGGATCCGGCACGCGCGCACACACGGCTTCATCGGCAAGGGCTTTCATATCGGAGCACGCTTCGCGCGAACCCACGGGGACAGCGACGATGATGCGCGCCGGTTCTCTGCGCCGCAACGCAGCAACCGCGGCCTGCATGCTGGAGCCGGTCGCGAGGCCGTCGTCCACGAGGATGACGGTCTTACCGGCGAGCTCCGGTGCCGTGCGATGATTGCGATACGCGCTCTCGCGACGAAGCACTTCGCGATAAGCATTGTCGGCGATATCTTCGAGTTGCTGTTTGGAGAGGCCAAGTTGTTCGATGAGAGGCTCGTCGAGCAAATATATCCCTCCGCTCGCGATGGCCCCCAAAGCCATCTCCTCGTAGCCGGGTACCGTGATTTTCTTTACGACGAAGATGTCCAGCGGCAAGTTCAGGGCCTGCGCGACCTCGTATCCAACCGGCACTCCACCGCGCGGCAACGCGAGCACGATAGCGTCTGGACGGTTGGCGTAGGAGCGCAGATGCTCGGCGAGCGCTCGGCCTGCGTCGGAGCGATTGCGGAAGGTATGCGCGGCTGCGGAACTCCGGCCGGTATTCACTGGCCTCCCTGGAATTGGGGTCGGACGGCGTCTGCGAGGGCCATTTTTGAGCGTCCTTTCCCGAAAAACGAGACGGAATAATGCGTCCGCGTGGAGAACGTATACAGTTCTGCACAAAGGGAGTGATTCATGGAACGCAATGAATACATTGAGAGTTTTTTCAACAGTCTGAAGTCACAGCTGAACGGCGCCACGATCGCCAAGGACGGCAAGAGCGCAAAATACCAAAATTTGATCGTCTCGGCCAATTGGTCGAACGAGCTTTGGGAAGTCCAAGTGCACGGTGACACGGACGAACAGATCCAGCGCCAGTTCGATCCCGGCAACGCCCGTTCGAGCCAGGCGGCAGCCAACTATTTCGTCGATGCCCTGCGGCGCATCCGTGGCGAAGAGCCGCTGCCGCGTCCGCCGGTCATGCATCGCAACTTTCGGGGCGCGGGCCGCGGCGCATCCAAGTAGCATCTCGCCTCCGTGAAGCCTGCGGTTTCAAGAGCTGCAGGCTATTCTGCGCGTCCGCTCGCTCTTAAGTTAGGCATAAAACCGGGGACTCCCATCGTCGTCCTCAACGCGCCCCCGAATTTTTCGCGCCTGCTCTCGCCGTTGCCCGAGGCGGCGACCGTCCGCCGGGTGCTCACGCCGGGTGCCGCCTATATCCATCTTTTTGCGCGGACGCAGCGGCAGCTCAAAAGTACGATCGCTGCGACAAGAGACGCGCTCGCCAAAGACGGCATGCTGTGGATCTCCTGGCCCAAAGGCTCGTCCGGCGTGGAAAGTGATTTGAACGAAAACGTGGTTCGCGAGATCGGTCTGACTCACGGACTCGTCGATGTGAAGGTGTGCGCGATCGATCCGACGTGGTCGGGGCTGAAGTTCGTCTACCGCCTGCGCGACCGCTAGCTGTAGGCGTTCTGCAAAGACGCGAGTTTGGGATCGATCTGTTCGATGGGCAGCGAGGCGATTGCCGGCCGCCCGGCCGCGAGCGATAGTTCTTCCAGCGTCGGCCGGATCTCGCGGAAGAAGATCCCAAGTGGAATCTTGCCGGGCTGCATCAACGTTGTGAACGCTCGCGAACGGTCGTGCACGTCATAGTCCGCGATATCTTCGACGTGATAGACGTTTTCCTTAAACCACTTGTAGGTGTTCACTTTGTTGAAGGTGACACATGGCGAGATGACTTCCACGACCGAAAATCCGGGGTGGCGCACCGCTTCTTTGATCAACTCCGTCATCGCTTTGGGCTCGGATGAGAAACCGCGCGCCAAGAACGTACCGCCGGCAGCCAAGGCAAGCGCCAAGCCATTGATCGGCGCATCGGGATTCCCGGCTGGGTGCGGACCGGCTTTGTAACCGAGTGCGCTCGTCGGTGATGATTGGCCTTTGGTCAAACCGTACGTTTGATTGTCCATGACGATGTAGGTCATGTTGGGGTTGCGCCGCACCGCATGCATGAAGTGACCTAACCCGATCGCATAGCCGTCGCCGTCCCCGCCCGCGACGATCACCGTCAGGTCCTTATTGGCGAGCTTGACGCCGGTCGCAGTGGGCAGCGCGCGGCCATGAACGCCATGGAACGCATACGAGTGGAGGTAACCCGAGATCTTGCCACTGCAGCCGATCCCCGATATGAATGCGACGTCTTTCGGTTGCAGCCCCAAATCGGCGCACGCCTGCTTCAAGGATGCCAAGACGCCGAAGTCGCCGCAACCGGCGCACCACCACGAGGGGGTGGCGGTCGCGAAGTCTTTGGGAGTGAGAACTGTTGCCACGAGTGGTGTGCCTCCGAAAAGCTAGCGGGCTGCGGCGGTTGCGGAATCGCGCAGCGACGGTGCGAGCGTGCGGCCGGTATGCGCTTCGACGGCCGCGATTATTTCGCTGGGCCGGAACGGGTGCCCATTATACTTGCGCACTGCGTGCATATGCGCAAGTGGCCCGGTGACATAGCGGATAAGCCGCTCCAGTTGTCCGGTGAAGTTGTTTTCCACCACGAAGATGTGCGATGCGCCGGCGATGAAGTCGCGCACTTCATCTTCGGGAAATGGCCACAGCGTGCGCAGCTGCAGGAATCGCGTCGGCGTGCCCAGCGCGGCCAAGCGGTCTTGCGTTTCGGAAATCGGGCCGCGGTTGCTGCCAAAGCCGATGAACGCAATGGCAGCGTTGGGATCGCCCAGGATTTTGGCTTTGGGCAATTCGGGACGCATGGCTTCGAGTTTGCGCATGCGCTTTTCCATCATGCGCGCGCGGTTGTTGGCGTTTTCGGTGATGACACCCGCATCGTTGTGCTCCGAGCCGGGCTCGAGATGCATTCCGCCTTCGACACCCGGAATGACGCGTGGCGACACACCGTCGTCGGCAAACGCAAAACGTTTGTACTCCCCGAAGAGGACCGGCTCGCGTTGCAGTTTCCCGCGATCCACCCGGACGCCGGCGACGTCCAGCCGCCCGATCGTCTCTTTGCTTTGGCACAGCGCTTGCTCGGTCAAGATGAACACCGGCAACTGGTACCGCTCGGCCAAATTGAACGCGTCAACCGCGAAATAGAACGATTCTTCAACGGTGCCCGGCGCCAATACGATCTTCGGTATCTCCCCGTGGCCGGAAAAAATGACGTGATTGAGGTTGCTCTGCTCCGTCTTGGTCGGCATGCCGGTTGACGGGCCCGCTCGCGCGCACTCTATGATGACGACCGGGGTCTCTACGACGCCGGCCAAACCGATCGCCTCGGTCATGAGTGCCTGGCCGGGACCGGACGTCGCGGTCATCGCGCGAGCCCCGGCGTAGGCAGCACCGATCACCATGTTGATAGCGGCCAACTCGTCTTCCGCTTGCGCGACGAGCACGCCGTGCGCCGGCCCATACTTCGCCATCCACTCCAAGATGTCGGTGGCGGGCGTGATGGGGTAGCCTGCCATGAAGCGGCAGCCGGCGACCAGCGCGCCGTAGCCGATGGCGTCGTTGCCCATCATCAGCACACGATCGCCGTCGGGTCGCGGCTGCAGACTGTAACCGCTTTCACGCGAGAAGTGCTCGCGGACGAAGTTTTCGCCCGCCTCGATCGCGCCGATGTTTTGGGCAACGACCTTTTCGCCTTTGCGTTCGTATTGTTTCGTGACGAGCTGGCGGATGATGGAGGGGTCCATGTCGATGATCGCGCCCAACACGCCGAGCGAAATCGTGTTGCGCACCAACTCCAGTCCGAGCTGCTCTTTGGCGATTTTGCCGAGCGGTACTTCGTAGAAGAACACATCGTCACGGCGCACCGCGTCGGTCAGTTTTTCCGAAGAGTTGTCGAACACGACAAAGCCGCCGGGGCGCATTTCGGCGATGTGCTTCTCGACGCACTCCAGGTCGAACGCGACCATGGCATCCACATAATCGGCCAAGCCGTAGTGGCGATGCTCGCCGGCACGGATGACGTAGTTTGTGTGGCCGCCGCGAATGCGAGATGGGAAATCCTTGAACGTATAGATTTCCATTCCCATGCGCTTGAAGACGGTCGCGATGAGATCGCCCGTCGTGAGGCTGCCGTCGCCAGCTTGTCCGCCGAACAAGACTGAGATGTTATTGATGATCACGAGAAACTTTGGCCGCCTTTCGGCAATTGACGGATGGTTATTCTCATAAGGCTAGGCTGTCCCATTCTCAAACATTGGCGTACTCGCGGGCTATTATAATGTAAGGCCGCGATATAGTCATCGCCTCAACGGCGCCGCCGCTTGAGTCGGGTCACGAGAAGGGCGTAAAAGCGTGACGAGGGCGACCGGTAAAAGGTCACCCTCGCCGTTTCGAGGAGCGTCTGCAGTCTGGTGTGGGCCGCGAGCTAGCGCACCATCATCGCGCCCGCATGCCGCTGAAAGCCACCGATTCGGAATGTGTACAGCACCGAGTAGAACATGCTCGAGCGCGCTTGCACGTAGCTGCTCTCGATCGCTGCACGCAACGCGGACTCATCCAAAATGCTGTGGCCGGAAGATCTGGCGATCTGCGCTCCGAGCACGTGGCCGTTGCGGTCGACGTGCACGAGGATCGTCACGTCGCCTTCCAGCATCTGGTCTTTGGCGCTCTGCGGATAGTTCGCATCGACGCGATGGACGAAGAACGAGTCGAGCTGGGCGAAATCGGCAGGCAAGGATCCGGCACGTGCGCCCGCGCCGGAGACCAGCACGGCTGACACGAAGATGGCACTCAAGAGTCGTTTCATGGCACCCTCGGATGGAGGAGCTACACAAGGAAAGTCAGACGCTGCTGTGGCTATTCCTCTTCATTAATTTTCGGCCCTTATTTTGCAAGCCTTCTTTGAGGACTTTCGCATCCAGCAATCGAGCGATTTCCTAACGCACATCCGCGACCACGCAGCGGCACGCATGGCCGAGCTCGCCCATTTGTGCGAGATTCCGAGCGTCGCGTCCGATCGCACCGCGGTGGACCATTGCGTCGACCAAATAGGGCGCGCGCTGCGGGAGCGCGGCTTTCGCGTGGAGGTGCTGCCCACCGCCGGCAATCCCGCCGTCTACGCGGAGCAGGGCGATGGTTCTCAGACGCTCTTGCTGTACAACCACTACGACGTGCAACCCGCCGATCCGGTGTCGGCCTGGCAGACGCCGCCGTTTCAACCACAGCAGCGCAACGGATCGCTTTTCGCGCGCGGCGCGATTGACGATAAAGGCGAGCTCGTCGCGCGCTTCGCCGCGATCGACGCGCTGCTCGCGAAGTATGGCTCGCTGCCGCTGCGAATCAAGCTGCTGATCGAAGGCGAGGAAGAAACCGGCAGCCAGAATCTGGAGCCGCTGTTACAACGCGAACGCGAGCGGCTGCGCTCGCAAGGCTGCATTTGGGAGGCGGGTTCGAGCGACGCCGTGGGCCGTCCGGAGATATGGCTCGGCGTCCGCGGGGAGCTCTACGTTGAACTGACGGTGCGGACGCTCAACCGCGACGCGCACTCCGGTTCCGCGCACATCTTGCCGAACGCAGCCTGGCGGCTGCTGCGCGCGCTCGCGACGTTGAAGGACGAGAACGAAAAGATTCTGATCGAGCACTTTTACGACGACGTCAAAGCACCCACGCCCGCGCAGCAGGCGCTGCTCGCCAAACTGGACGTCGAAGACGAATTCCGGCGTGAGTATGGCGTCGAACGCTTTGTGGCGGGCCGCAGCGGTCTTGCGCTCGCCGCGGCGGTTTTCCAGCCGACATGCAATATCTGCGGGGTGTGGAGCGGCTACACAGAAGAAGGCACAAAAACCGTCATCCCGTCGCAAGCCTCGGCGAAGATCGACTTCAGGCTCGTGCCCGATCAAGATCCCGCGACCATCGAAGGCCTGCTGCGCCGCCATCTCGATACCCACGGCTTCGAAGACGTTCAGGTGCGCACGCACAGCGCGCAAATAGCCTCGGTGTCCGACCCGGGCGATCCGTTCGTGCAGCTCGCGATCGACGCCGCGCGCGACACCTCTGGACTTGAGCCTGTCGTCTATCCGCTGATCGGCGGGACTGGTCCAGCTGCGCTTTTCACGCGGCATTTGCAGGTGCCATTCGTCAGTCTGGGCTGCGCTTATCCTGGTAGCCGCAAGCACGCACCCGACGAGCACATCCGAGTGCAGGATTTTATTCGGGGCGCCGACTGCATCGCGACGCTCATGGATCGGGTGGCGCATTCCCCGGCCATGGTGAGCGCAACGTGAAATACAAGAAATTCAAATTGACCTCGCCGCAGCGCGTCCGCTTGCAAGATTTCGATCCCGACGATACGTGCGGCCACAAAGACAAGAAGGATGCGGAGCACAAGATCCAAGCCGACATCGAGCGGCTCTATCAGCAGCAAGACCTGCTCTATGCCTCCAGGACGTACGCGCTGCTGATCGTCTTACAAGGCATCGATACGGCCGGCAAGGACGGCGTCATCAAGCACGTCATGTCCGGTTTGAATCCGCAAGGCGTGGATGTGCATTCGTTCAAGCAGCCGTCAGAGGAAGAACTCAACCACGACTACCTATGGCGCTGCGTGAACGTGTTGCCCGAGCGCGGCCGCATCGGCATCTTTAACCGATCGTACTACGAAGAAGTATTGGTCACGCGAGTCAAGCCCGACATTCTCAAAGCCGAGCATCTTCCCACCCACTCGGTCGACGAACGCTTTTGGAAACGCCGCTATAGAGATATCATGAGCTTCGAGCAGTACCTGACGCGCAACGGCACGCTCGTGCTGAAGTTCTTCCTGCTCATCTCCAAGGCCGAGCAAAGAAAACGGTTGCTGGCGCGTTTGGCGACCCCCAGCAAGCACTGGAAATTTTCTGACAGCGACCTTGATTCTCACCGGCGCTGGAAGGAGTACCAAGCGGCCTACGAAGCGATGCTCTCCGAGACCGCCAGCGCCGAGGCTCCCTGGTACATCGTGCCATCCAACCATAAATGGGCGTCGCGGGTCATGGTGGCCGACGTCGTCGCAAGCCAGATCGCCGCGCTCGAACTGCACTATCCGGAGCCCAGCGGCGGGCAGAAACGCGCGATTGCGGCTGCGCGCGCCTACCTAAAGGAAAAAGCCTGAGGCTGTTCCGTCGCGCACGTCTTGCACGCCTGGCCGTTGGTTCGCGTGTGAGATAGCTCACCATCACGCCACGCTGGACTAGTAATCTGGTCTGCTGTCAATAGCTAGTAGTGGAGAGCGCTGACAAGATGGAATGTTCTGCGCTCTTTCCTTTTATGGCCCCGTCAGGCTGACGGAAACGCCGGATTGTTTGCCTCGAAATGCGCGTACTTGTCGGCGTCGCTCAGCATCGCATGGACCGTTGCGTTCAGTGGCTCGAATAGCCAGACACCAGAGAAGATCGCGGTGTCGCCGATGCTGCTGCGCAGGACGAAGGCCGGCCGCTGGTCCACGCCGAGCGCGGCAAATTCCGCGGAGGCCCGTTCGATCCGCTCGCGCATGCGTGGATCGTTCATGAATTCGGTGATCTT
>DATGHT010000197.1:0-4896 GCA_035307865.1 Candidatus Eremiobacteraceae bacterium
GCGACGAAAATCATCTCGGGCGACTCGTCGCAAAGCGCTGAGGTGTCGTAGTCGCCGAAGACGTGTTCCGTCGTGAACCCGCAGCGCGCCAGCAGATGCTCCACCTCGTAGCGGAAGAAGTAGCGTAACGGAAACGCGTGGACCAGCCGTTCGCTGCGCCCGTCGGGGTGGGTGACGTCGTAGATGAGCTCGCAGTCGTTGATCTGTTCGGCGCGATGGAAGGCACTGGTGCGAAAGCTGCGGCGGAACGTGCGCCCGTCCGGCAGGCGCACGCCATCGGCTTCCAGTTGTTCTTGCAGAAAAGCCGGATCGTGCATGCGCGCCGCGCTCACCTGAAACATGTCCACGATTAGCCGGCCGCCCGGCTCGAGGTGGCGGTGCACGGACTGCAGGCAGCTCATCTGCTGCTCCACTTTTAGCACGTGCTGCAAGCAGCGGAATGGGGCCAGCGCGAGGGAATAGCGCCGCGGCATATCGAGGTGCGTGAAATCACAGCGCACCAGGGTGACGCGTTCTTGCACCTCGCTGGGTTCGCGTTGCAGCTTTTCGCGGCAGCGTTCGAGCATCGCGTGCGAAAGGTCGACGCCGGTGATCCGAACGCCGGAACGCGCAATCGGGATGAGCAGTCTGCCGGTGCCGCAGCCCAGCTCAACCACCGTACCGCCCGCTTCCCGCGCGTAGCTCAGGTAGAACTCGCGGTCGGCCCGGTCGACATAAGCGGGGACGAAATCGTAAAACTCCGCGACGAAAGCTCGGCTATCGTAACCGCCTGTGTCGTCATCCGCTAATGCCATTCTGCGTTCAAGCCTCCTTTCACGAAAGAATGGGTTGGGCAGCCGTACAATGACGTCGCATGACGACTGCTCGATCGCGCGACCTCAAGACCCCACGCCTCCTTTTACGTCCCTTCAGCATGGATGACCTCGACGCACATGCGGAAATCTTGCGGGATCCGCTCGTGACCCGCTATCTCCCGCGCGGTCCTTTCGCCCCGGAGGAAGCGCGTGCTATCTCTACGCGCGTCCTCGATCATTTCATCGGGCACTGGGAGCGTCATGAGTTCGGGGTGTGGGGTGTGGTGGAAGCGACGACTGGTCTGCTCATCGGCCAGTGCGGCCTGAACTATCTTCCCGATAACCCCGAGGTGGAAGTCCTCTACTTGCTGGCACGCGCCGCCTGGGGGCGCGGCTTGGCCACCGAAGCGGCATGTGCCTCAGTGCAGTATGGCTTCGAGGTGGTGGGTCTAAACCGCATCGTCGGCATCACCATGCCCGAGAACGTCGCCTCGCAGCGCGTCTTGACAAAGGCCGGGCTGCGCTACGAAAAGGATGCGATGTTCTACGGGATCCACGCGAAATATTTCGCCTTGAACCGGCCCAGTTCATAAACTTCTCACCGAAGCCTCATCCGGATCACAGAACGTTCTTCGGGTCATGGCGTTTCTTGATTGTGTCGGGCACATGCCCCTCATGGCAAACGCAAGAAGGAGTACTGAATTCACATGGTTCGTCGTATTTTTTTGCTCGCAGTCGTGGCGAGCTTCGCCGTGGGCCTGGCCACTGCGAATCAGGCTATGGCGGCTGTCGGACCGAGGTCGAGCGACAATAATCTGCGCTTCGCGCGCTATCGCGTCGAAGAGAATATCGACATGCTGCAACGTGACCGGCATGACTACCACGGCTACCGCGTGCTCGCGATCGCGAAGATGCAAGATGCCCGCGAACAGATCAACCAAGCATTGCGCTACGACCGTCAAGCGGATTGGGCTGCGCCGTTCGCCGCAGCACGTGCCAATGCCATCGGGATCGACAACCGCAGCGACCGGAATCTGCTCGCCGTGCGCGGCAATGTCGAGCGCATCATCGACATGCTGCAGCGCGACAACCACGACTACGGCGGACACCGCGTGGCAGCCATCGGGCTGTTGCAGCAGGCCCGCACAGACCTGACGCTGGGCTTGCGCGCCGACGCCCGGCACTAAGCGCCACGATCTCACGACACGTTGCCGAGGCGGGAGTTCGCTCCCGCCTCTTTCTTACGACCGGAAACTCCGGTGTGCAATGCGAAGTATAGGCAAGCATGGGCGGTCTTGATTCATCCGGGCAATTCGCGCTCGCATACGCGCTGACGACGACTGCCGGGTTGCGCGGTTTCCTGACCTTGTTCGCAGCGTCTGTCGCCGCGCACTATGGCTGGATCCATCCAGCCGGAAGTTTTTTGTGGCTTGGGTCCACGTCCACGACGGTTATCCTCGGGATCTTTTCGTTGCTCGAATTTGGAGCGGACAAGATCCCGGTGGTCGATCATGCGTTGCACGCCGTATCGTTCGCGGTTCGCCCGCTCGCGGCGGCCGTACTCGTGGGTGGGACCGTTCATACGAGCAACGCCGGAGAGCTCTACGGCCTGATGGGCCTCGGCGCGCTCAACGCGCTCGTCGTTCATTCTTCGTCGGCGTCGGCACGCGCCGCATCCACGATGACGACGCTCGGTGCTGCCAACCCGGCGATGAGCTTGGGCGAGGACGTGCTGAGCATCGCAGGCATCGTGCTCGCCTTTTTGCATCCGTTCATCGCCGCGACCCTCGCGCTGCTCTTCGTGATCGCGCTCGTCATCGTCGCCCGCTGGCTCTTCGTGCGCGCGAGGCAACGCTCTCGCAGCGCCCCCGTGGCCGGCGCCCCGACTTGAGGCCTAGGGTCCGCAAAGTTTTCGACGTCCCGAAAAGTTGAACGAAGTCGCCGCGACGGCGGATGGTTGTCGTCAAAGCGCTGAGTGCTTCCTTTGACCTGTCCCGATTCATTTGATATACTACCGGAGCAGTAATTCGCGACCCAAAAGATCGAGGATGTCTTCATTGAGTTTCATCATTAACTTACAGCGCTTCGCGCACAAGAAGGGCTTAGGCTCTTCCCGCAACGGCCGTGACTCCCAGAGCAAGCGGCTCGGCGTGAAGAAATTCGGCGGCGAACGGGTCATCGCGGGCAACATCATCCTGCGTCAGCGCGGCACGCAGTACTACCCCGGCACGAACGTCGGCATGGGCAAAGACAACACGCTTTTCGCGCTCACCGACGGCGTCGTGGAGTTTGCGCGTCGCGGCAGAGATCAGCAAGTGGTCAAAGTTCGCGCGCGCGAGCTCGTCGCCGCTGAATCATAAGACGACGAATTCAGCTCGGCTCATCCGTGATGCTCGTGGCCGGCGGCAACGCCGGCCGCTGTCTTTGCGTCGCACCCGGATCGCGTCGTGTTTGTCGACGAAGTAGACATCGTCGTCCGCGGTGGCGATGGAGGCAACGGCGTCGTCTCCTTTCGGCGCGAGAAGTTCGTGCCGCGCGGTGGGCCCGACGGCGGTGACGGAGGTCGCGGCGGTTCAGTCTATCTGATGGCCGACTCGCAGCAAAGCACGCTCATCGAGTTCCGGCACAAACGCCGCTTTGCGGCGGAACGTGGCGGTCACGGCGCGTCGAGCAATTGCCACGGCAAGACCGGTTCGGACATCATCATCCACGTGCCGGTCGGCACGCTCGTCTACGAAGATGGGAAACTCATCGCCGATCTCAATGAGAGCGGCACGCAGCTCTGCGTTGCGCGCGGCGGCCGAGGCGGCCTCGGCAACCAGCATTTTGCGACCGCGGTCCATCGCGCGCCGCGTTTTTCCCAGCGCGGTGAACCGGGCGAGGAACACGCACTGAGCCTGCAGCTCAAGCTGCTCGCCGATGCGGGCGTCGTGGGCGCCCCTAATGCCGGTAAATCGACGCTGCTGGCAGCGGTCTCAGCCGCTCGCCCCAAGATCGCCGACTACCCTTTCACCACGCTCGAGCCGCAACTCGGGGTCGTGCAAGTCGACATCGATGCCAACTTCGTGCTCGTCGACCTTCCCGGCCTGATCGAGGGCGCAAGCGCAGGCGCGGGCTTGGGCGATCAGTTCTTGCGCCACGTGGAGCGCACGCGCGTGCTTATCCACCTCATCGATGGCGCCGCCACGCCGAGCGAGGCTTTGGCGCAACTCAACATGATCGAGCATGAACTACAAGCCTGGAATCCGCAACTACTCGCGGTGCGGCGCATCATCGCGGTCTCCAAGCAAGATCTCACCGCTGCTCCCCATACTTTGGAAGCTGTGCGCGGCGCCGTGCCGGGGCCGGTCTTCGGAATTTCCGCTGCGACGGGCGCCGGAATCAAGGAACTCATTTCCGCCGTCTACGCCGCGGTGCTGGAAGCGCGCCACGAAGCGCGCACCGCTCTCGAAGCCGAGGTCGTCTTGAAGCCGCGTCCGCGGCCGAACGTGCGCAGCGTGCGGGTGATCAAAGAAGGCGCAGATTTTCGCATCAACGGCAGCCAGCTCGAACGGGTTGCGCACATGACCGATCTGCAAACCGACGATGGCCGAGCGTATTTCGAGCGCGCGCTCGTGCGCACCGGCGCACGGCGGAAGCTGGAAAAACTTGGCGCGAAAGCGGGAGACCGCGTGCTCGTCGGCTCGGTCGAATTCACTTTTTCGTAGCATGCAGCGGATCGGCATTTTTGGCGGCACGTTCGATCCGGTCCACATCGGACATCTGTACGTCGCCAATGCAGTGCTCGAGCAGGAGCAGCTCGAGCGGGTGCTCTTCGTTCCAGTCGGCGAGCCCGCCCATCGTTCGACGCACGCTCCCGCTGGGGATCGCAAAGCGATGGTGGGCCTTGCAATCGAAAACAATGCGGGCTTTGCGTTGGATGACACGGCCTTGCGGCAAGCCGGCCCGGTCTATACCGCCGACACGTTGCCGCTCCTTAAAGAGCGCTATCCGGACGCCGCGCTTTCCTTCATCGCCGGCGCCGATTCGCTCGTGCGCAGCGCGTGGCGTCGTTTGCACGAGGTCGCGGCCGCGCTGGAACGTTTCTACGTCGTCGCGCGCG
>DATGHT010000198.1:0-3713 GCA_035307865.1 Candidatus Eremiobacteraceae bacterium
CAAAATGGTGCGCGCGGCTTCGATGTCGAGTGAGTCTTCGGTGGTCACGGACCAGGGCAGCGTCACCAGCCAATCCAGGTACGTGCGAATGACGGAATACTCCGGGCTCGCCGATGGGATCTTGCCGAGGCGATCGAGCTCGCGCATGGCCGCTTTCTGCGCTTCCTCGGGCATCTTGGCAGCTTCGATTTTTTCGCGGAGCTCGTTGACGTCGGCCTGGGTGGGATCGGTTTCACCCAACTCATCTTGAATCGCTTTGAGCTGCTGGCGCAAGTAGTACTCGCGCTGGCTCTTGTCCATTTCTTTTTGAATGTCGTTTTGGATCTTGTGGCCCAGCTCGACGACCTCGAGTTCGCGCGCCAAGAACGCCGTCAGCATGCGCAGCCGCGCATGCGTGTCGCGCTCTTCCAGCACGGCCTGTTTGTCGGCCGTGTCCAGGCGCATCGTCGACGCGATGAAATACGACAACAGGTTAGGATCGCTGATGTTGTTGACTTCGAGTTCGAGTTCTTTGGGAGCGGACGGCAGATACGACAGCAGCCGCGTATACAATGAAGCGAGGTTGCGCGACATGGCGGTCAGCTCGTCGCTCTCAACCGTGATCTCTTCCAGCTGTTCGACCTTCGCCGCCAGATACGGCTCGGCTTGGGTGAACTCCGTGATCTTGAACGGAACCGTGCCGGAGATGATGCAACGCAATGTGCCGTCGGGCACCTTGATCATTTTCTGAATGATGGCGAGCGTGCCCACCGTGTAGACATCGTCCGGTGTGGGCGGCGAGGCATCGCGATCTTTCAGCGCGACCACGCCGACCGGATTGCCCGAGCGCAACGCGTCTTCTACGAGCTTGATGCCATGCGGTTTGGTGATGGCAAGCGGCATGACGGTGTTTGGGAACAGCACCGCTTCTTGCAACGGCAGGACCGCAAGTTCGGAAGGAACGGTTGCGGTGACTGCGCCGGGCGTTTGATTTTTTTGCGCCATCTATGCCTTGCCCCGTACGACCATGCGAATCTCCACACGATCGGCCGGCGCGACGCGCGCCGTTTCCGCGACCGGCAGCTTTATCGTCAACATGCCGCCTTGATACTCCGCGCGCGCCTCGGTGACGGCCACCGGGTTGGGCAGCGGAATCTTTTTGAAGAAGTAACCGTACTCGATCTCCTTTTGCAGCACTTGTTCGCAGCCGTGCGCGTTGCTTTGACGCATTCCCGCGAGATACAGGGAGCGCCCCTCGACCACGAGCTTGATGTTATCGCGTACGACGCCTGCCAATTCCACCCGCACGATGACGGTCGACCCACCATCGGTCACATACACGTCGGCGTTCGGATTGAAGGAGCCACGCCGGGCGTGGCTCGTGATGGGCAGGCTTAGCTCCGCAAAGATGCGGTCAAACTCGCGAAACAAGTCGTCGGGGTACATGTCGCTTCTCAACTCCGGAATGGCTGGAATTGGCATCTTCGTCACACTCTGAAAGGCTACCCCCCGGCGAGGGTGCTGTAGCTGGGTAGGAACAGCATATAAAGAAGCAGTGCGGCACCGAGCCGCACGCGCTGCCTGAATTACCTTGCCGACAAAACCGATAATCAAAATTGCGGAGGCGTCTCGTTGGCTCAATCGTGCAACATCGAAACGTTGGATCGTTCCGGTAGGTGGTACTTTACCCCGGGCGCTAAATCCATTTACGATCTGCGGATCCGCAACGATGCGAACAATCCGCTTGATTGCTTGCTCGTTTTAGAGGACCCGCCCTCCGGAGCCGCCGTCGAACCGCAGACATTCTCGTTGCGCGGCCACGAAGTGAGAACGGTCACGGTGACGTTCGCCGCGGATGCACCCGTGCCGCGCTCGCAACGCGTATTGCTGACGTTGCGCGATAACGACGGCGCGGTGCAAGCGAGCTTTGAGCACCCGCTCATCATCACGGGCGGCAGCGACTGCAGCATCTCGCTTGCATGGAAAGACGCGCTCATCGAGTCGGGGGAAATGCGGGGCTTCGAGCTGACTTGCAGCGTGCGCAGCCAAAGCGACGGACCCACCTCGTTTGCGCTCGCGTTCACGGCGCATCCGGCCCTGACGTTCCCCCCGCTTGAGCCGATCACGCTCGAACCCGGTGAATCTGCAGAGTTGACGGTACCCGTTCGCTGGAACCGCAGCATGACCGATGCGCAAGGATTGAACCATCCGGCGCTGTTGGAAGTCGGCGTTCCCGTTTCCAACGGAAGGCGCACCAGCCGGCTACGCTGGGATGCGATCGAAACCCAATTGCAGCCGTTTGCATGGAACAACGTTTTGGCGACGGTTCAAGCGGCGCCGGCCAGCCGTAACGGCGGCGGAAAAACACAGCCACCTGCGCACGAATCAGTTTCTCCGCCGCAGACCGATGCGGCGCCCGAAGCATCCAAGCCCGCGCCGGCGATCGAAAAAGATAAAACGCCGGCGGATGCCGCCGCGGCAGCGCCGACACCGGCCACCGCCGCAACGCCGGCGCCTGCCCCGCCTCCCGCGCCGGCGCAAACCGCGACGGCGCTGCCGATGCTGAACGGCCATGCGGCGGCAGTCCAATTACCGTCGGCTCAGTCCCCGCCCGGTGTTGCTACCGAGCCGCGCATCGATTTGCCGCTTTTCAGCGGCGTCGCAGCCGACGCTTCCGCCGGTCAACCCGCAGATGTCACGACAACCACGCCGCCTGCAACGACCGTCGAAAAGGCAGCGGCCGACCTGGTTGCGGCCGACGCTGCAACGTTGGCGCCGGGCGAGACCGGATTTACTCCCCGTCTTCACCGTGAGACCGCCGTGGCTCGCCACGATCAAGGAACGCTCGGACGCGCACCGTTCCGATCCGCGCGCGCGAAGAAGATACCCGCCGGCTTTTTCATCGCAGGCCTTGCGGCGATCGCGCTTGTGATCTCAGCCGCCGTATTGTTTCGGCCCTGGAGCTTGCAGCCAACGCCATCCGTCGCTCCGGTCGTCGTGAATACTCCGGTTGTCGCGGCGAACACCGCGATATCATCCCCCGTCACCCGGAATGTGGCTGCGCACAAGTCGCCGGCGCGGAAGCTCAAGCCGGCGAACAGTCAGACCCGCGCGACGGCCGCACCGACCGCAACGCCGGGAGCGGTCGCCACATCCGCGCCCACCGTTGCTCCCACGCCCGCTGCGCGCCCCACCGCGGCTGCTCAACAGCCCACCGCGGCCGCCGTCGCTGCGCCGCCGCGGCGCCAATTCCGTCGCCCGCGCGTTGCAGCTCCGCTCGCCGGTCCCGTCGTCGCGTTGGGTGGTTTGGAAGCGCACTATGGTGCCGGCGGACGAGCGGTACGCGTGAATTGGGCAGCCGCGCAGCAAACGGCGGCCAACGTGCAATTGATCGACAGTCGCGGCGCGACCGTCAACTCGATAACGGTGCGCGGCTATCGCCAAAGCGTCTTGCTCTATCTTCCACCGCGCTACCGCGGTTCGGTGACCGTGCAGCTCACTTCGACCGGCCGGCTCGGCGAGCGCGTCGCTCAGACGGCGTTTCTTCCGCCCTTCGGCGACTGACCCCGGTCCGCGTCTACAGCTTCACGTTCACGTTGAAGTACGCGTTGAACGGTTGTGCCGAGAACAGATTCCCATAGGGGAATTGCACGAGCCGCTGGATCGTGTCGCCCGGATTGTAGATATTCCCAACCGGCGGTATGTGACCCGGGATGACGTCGTAGCCGCACGTG
>DATGHT010000199.1:0-3197 GCA_035307865.1 Candidatus Eremiobacteraceae bacterium
TCGAAGGCGCGCGCTAGTTTGAGGGCAGCCTCGACTGCTTCGGTGCCGCTGTTGCAGAAAAATGCAAATTCTAGTTCGCCAGGAGTGATCATCGCGAGGGTCTTGGCGAGCATCGCGCGCAGGGGATCGAGCAGGTCTTGACTGTGCAATGCTTGGCGTTTGAGCTGATCGGTCACCGCTTTGACCACTTTGGGATGGCGGTGACCGACGTTGTAGATCCCAAAACCGCCGAGGCAATCGAGGTATTCCTTGCCCGTCACGTCGCGGTAAGCGTTGAGCCCTGCGTCGGACCACTCCACCGCCGCGGCAGCGTGCTCGACCGTCGTCGCCTTGCGATATTCCAGGAAACCCGGGTTGACGTGGTCGCGAAAACCGTCGACCGTTTCAGTCGTGATCCACGCGACGTCTTCCGGAGTGATCGCGGGTTTCGCGATGAGATCCAACACCCGCTGGGTATAGGCAAACGTCTGGGCTTGCGCATCGCTCAGCTTGTCAGCGGCCGCTTTCGGGGTAGCGGCCGCCGGTTGCGAGGAGAGAGTCTTCATGGCTTCGCACTCAAAGCGGCGTCGCACGCCTCCGCCAAGCGGTGCAGCGCGCTGTCAAGGTCTTCATCAGATATTACGAGCGGCACGAGCACGCGAATGATGTCGCGCTTGGCGCCGGCGGCCAACAGGAGCAGTCCGCGGTTGCGTGCCTCTTCCAAGACGCGCGCGGCCACCGCAGTGCCCGTAACGCCGCCTTCGCTCACGAACTCCATCCCGATCATCGCACCGAGCCCGCGAACGTCGCCGATCTTGCGGTGGCGGCGTTTCAGGTCGCGCAGGGCTTGTTCCACTTTCGCCCCGATCGTGCGCGCGCGCTCCAGCAAATGCTCCTCTTCGATGACGTCGAGCGTGGCGAGTGCGGCGGCGCAAGCCAACGGATTGCCGCCGAACGTGCCGCCCAAGCCGCCGGCGGTCGGCGAGTCCATGACGTCGGCGCGCCCGACGACCGCGGAGAGCGGCATACCGCCCGCCATGCTTTTCGCAAGCGTGATGATGTCGGGTTCAATGCCCGCGTGCTCGATCGCGAACATCTTGCCGGTGCGGCCATAACCCGTTTGAATCTCGTCTGCTATCAGGACGATGCCGTGCTGGTCGGCGATCTTGCGCAGCTCCTTGAGATACTCGACCGGCGCGGGAACGAAACCGCCCTCACCGAGCACCGGCTCGATGATGATAGCGGCCAGGCGGCTGGGCGAAACTTCGGACTCGAACACCTCGTCAAGCGCCTGCAGTGCACGCTTGGTGGTCCAACCATGGTATTCGTACGGATAGGGTGCGTGATAGATCTCGCTGCAAAACGGTCCGAAGCGCTGTTTGTAGGGGTCGTTTTTGCCGGTCATGGTGAGCGCGAGCAGCGTGCGACCGTGGAAGCCGTGATGGAAGGCAAGCACGGCTGGCCGGCCCGTATGAGAGCGGGCGATCTTGATCGCATTTTCCGCAGCTTCCGCGCCGGTGGTGAAGAGGACCGTCTTCTTCTTACTCGGGCCAGGAGCGAGCGCGTTCAGCCGCTGCGCGAGCTTGACATATGACTCGTACATGACGACCTGAAAACAGGTGTGGATGAAACGCTGCAGCTGCTCGGAAATCGCCGCTTGAATTTTGGGATGCGCATGGCCCACGTTGTTCACGCCGATCCCGCCGACGAAATCGATGTACTCCTTGCCCTCGATATCCCAGATTTTGGCGCCTTGCGCGCGCTCTGCGAAGACCGGGTGCGTGTTGCCGACGCCCCGCGGCACCTCGGCCGAGCGCAGTTCGAGTAATTCGGATGTCCGCGATATGGTAACCGCCACGATTTGTCCCTTCCAAGGTGAGTCCGGCCAACGGCTCTTCTGGCCTCTCTATTCCAAGTTTACAGGGTAAATCGTGCAAATGCCATGTGGCCGGCACACAAAATGTCGCCGAACTTTAGAGTCGAATAACACTTCCGAAACTCTTCGTCCCTATTAGCAGAACCACGGTGATATGACGGTCGAGGAAGCGCTCAAACTCGAGTCCCTGCGCACTGCCAAAGTGGTAGCCGGCGTGCACGGTTTGGCTCGTGAGGTGCAATGGGCTCACGTCGTAGACATGCCTGATCCCGTGCCGTGGGTGCGCTCCGGTCAGTTGCTGTTGACGACCGGCCTGTCGTGGCCGTTGCATGAGGGTCAAGCTCGTCAATTAATTCGCTCGTTGAACGAGCGGGGATTGGCGGCCGTGAGTTTGGCCGTGCCCGGCTATCTCAAGAAGTTCCCTCCCGGTGCGATCAGCGAAGCGGACGCATTGAATTTCCCGCTGCTGGAGATTCCCTTTGCGATTCCATTCGCTCAAATCACCGAGGAGTTGCACCGCACGATTCTGGCCGAGCAATACCACATCGTCGAGCGCTCGGAGCAGATCCATCGCGCGCTGACTCGTGCCGCAGCCGAAGGTAGCAACCTCAACGATCTCGCGCGCGAACTCGGCGAACTCATCGGGCGCTCGGTCACCTTTGAAGACCCGGACGGAAAGTTACTCGCATATCATGCCGCTTCGGGTCATGAGGATGCCGTGCGGCGACAGACGCTCGCGCAAGCGCAATCGCCGCCCGAAATGATGGCGCTGATGGAAGCGCGGGGTTTGTGGGAAGAAATCCGAGCGAGCAGCGGTCCATTGCGTATCGCTGCGATGCCCGAGATCGGCCTCTTCGCGCGTGTCGCTTGCCCGATACGCCTCGGGCCCGAACTCGTCGGGGTCGTGTGGATCATGGAAGGCGAGTCCAAGCTTTCCGAACTGGACTCGCGGGCCGCGGAGCACGCGGCGCTGGTGGCAGCCGTGCATTTTGCCCATCAACGCGAGCTTGCGAGCATGGAATCGCGGCTGGGATATGCGTCTTTCCTGTCGCTGCTGGAAGCCGATGAAGACGATCCGCAAGCGGTTGAACGCGCGCAGCTGTCAGGTTTCGAACCGGAGGCTTCGCACCGAATTGCGCTCGCGGTGCTACCGGAAGCATTGCCCCTCACTCGCGACGGTTTTTTGCGCCGCGAGCGTCTGGCAAGCGCGCTGCGCCGCGGCCTGCGCGCCGGTGGCTTACGGCCGCTCGTCACGACCTCGCTCAATTACGTGGCCTTCTTGCTCCCCGACGGCGTGGATGTGGATTCGCTGTGGCGCGGCGTCAACGGCGTCAACGGCGAA
>DATGHT010000200.1:0-2805 GCA_035307865.1 Candidatus Eremiobacteraceae bacterium
ATACCCAGCTTTTCTACCGCACGCACCCCGGCCATCACGTCGCGGCCCGGACCGGCTCCCGAATCGTTGAAGATCGCGTGCTCGTAGCGGCTGCCCAGGTTATCGCTGCCACGATAGTTCGGCTGGAACACGAGGTAGCCGCGCGCAGCCGCGATTTGAATAAAATCCCAAAACGTCTTGTTGCCAAAATAATTCGGGCCGCCGTGGATGCGCAAGAGCAACGGATATTTCTTCCCCATCACAAAATCCGGCGGGTACGTCAGCACTCCATCCTCTTTGAAACCTTCGTTGTTCCATGTGATGGTCGTCGACTTGCCCAACGAGAGCGCCGCGATGTGCTGATTCAAATCGGTGAGCCGGCGCAGCGGCGCCGCTGGCGTGGACTTGTAGTACAACTCGGTGGGGCGCGTCGGTTCGGAGCCGGCGAACGCGATCGCCCCATTGCGGCCAACGGTGACGTCAGTCCAGTTATCCCACGAAGGGTCCACGCTGCCAAGGTCGATCCGGCGCGCAGCGCCATGCAGCGGCTGGACCCATAACGCAACGCTCGTTCCGCTCGGACCGCTGACCAGCAAGTTTTGGCCGTCGGGCAACCAGGCAACGCTCGACATGTCGCGATCGATGCCGAGAGTGACGTCGTGCCCATCGCCTCCGGTGCTCGCAGTGACGTAGATTTCCGTACCGTTGAGGCCGTCGCCGTTCTTCGGGTACCAGTACGCGATCTTCGAACCGTCCGGCGAGTAGGTGGGATAATTTTCAAAGCCATGGTGGGACGTTAGTCGATGGATCGCGCCGCTGCCGACATCCAACAGCATGCTGACAGCCGCGTTCGTGTCGCCCAAATGCGGCGTCGGCGCCCAGGTGTAGGCTAGGGTTTTTCCGTCCGGCGACCACGACAGTAATGTGCCGGCGTCTCCACCGAAGACCATGCCGCTGCCCGCGGTGAGCCGTTGCGCGCGGCCACCTCCTGAGGGCGCGAGCCACAGGTTGACCGGAGTCGGCGCAGCGTTTATCAAGTAGCCGTCATTGCCGACTTCGAACTCATCGTGGTGCTGCTCGATCGCCTTTTGATTCTTCGGGACGTCGGCTGCGTCGTATGCGAGCGCGGCGCCGTCCGGCCGCCACGCAAACGTGTCGACGCCGGTGGGCGCGCTTGACACTTTCCTCAGCGCGCCAGTGCGCAGCGAAAGCACGAAAATCTGCAGCATGCCCGGGTGGCCCGCTTCGCGGGCGATGAAGGCGATGCGATCGCCCGTAGGCGACCAGCGCGGCGTCGCGACATCCTGCAAGTGGTGCGTGATCACGCGCTGCCGGCTGGTTGCAATGTCGACCAAGAGGAGATCGCTATCGTACCGGTTGGCGGCGTAGTCGGGTCGCGACAGCACGCAAACGATCTTCTTTCCGTCGGGAGCTATTTGCGGCTGTGAGAGATCGACAATCGTGCGGATGTCGTCGATCTGCAACGTGCGCGCATCTGCGATTTGTGAAAAAAACACACCGGTGAAACAAATGAGAACAATAGAGACAAAACGGCTCATATTTTGGCGTCACTCCGTGCGGGCTGTTTTCGGTAGCATGCGCCACAAGGTCCTATATCTGAAATCCTTAATTGAGATGCATGACCAGGCGTTATGATTTTGAACAAGTCGATGTGTTTACGCAGCAGCGATTCCGCGGCAACCCGCTGGCGGTCTTCACCGACGCCACGGGGTTGAGCAAAACGCACATGCAAGACATCGCCAGAGAGATGAATCTCTCTGAGACGACGTTCGTCGTGCCCTCCGAGCGCGCCGATTGCGCCGCCCGCGTTTACATCTTCACACCCGGTATGGAGCTGCCGTTCGCAGGGCACCCCACGATCGGCACGGCCTGGGTTCTAGCTCGAAACGGCGACCTTCCCAAAGACGCGAACGTGGTGCAGCTGCACGAGAACGTCGGACCCATCACGCTGCGTTTGGAGGGTCCGACCGACGACCCGAGCGCGCTCTTCTTGACGGCCCCGCCGCCAAAGTTCGGATCTATCGTCGAAAACCGAGCTGCAATGGCGGCCGCACTGAACATCGACACGGACGAGCTGCTGCCTGACGCTCCGATGCAGGTGGTCGGAGTTCCGGTTCCATTTCTCTACGTCATGCTGCGCAGTTCGAGCGGCGTCGATCGCGTCGCCGTGAATGGGCCCGCGCTGACCAAGACCATTTCGAACCCGGACTTGGCAGGTGTTTTCGTGTTCGCGCGACAGGAGCAGCCCAACCACGTCTACTCGCGGATGCTGGGTGCCGAGCACGTCGGAGTCGTAGAAGATCCTGCGACTGGTTCGGCGAGCGGCTCGTTGGGCGCGTACCTCGTGCAGCACGGGCTTGTCTCGGGCAATGGCTCGATCGACGTGCTCAGCGAGCAGGGCACGAAGATGGGCCGGCAGAGTTTTGTGTCGATTCGGATCGAACGCGCCGGCGGCCAGGTCAAGCGCATCGAAGTCGGTGGTAGCGTCGTCCCGGTTCTGCGCGGAAGTTTGGAGATAGATACGTGATAAAACTGACCTACTATCTCGACGTCCTCTCGTCGTGGTGCTTTTATGGCGAGCCGAACCTGCGGCGGCTGCTTGACGTCTATGGTGACCGCATCGACTATGAATGGCGCATCGCGCTTGTCACCGAGCACCCGCCGCAGGGCTTCAGCCGCCAACAGTACGACTGGTTTTACCGGCGCTCCGGTTCTATTTCGGGTACGCACCTGAACAGCGCTTGGCGGACAAAGGAATACAGCAGCACGCTCGTCCCCAATCTCGCCGCCGAGGCGGCGCGCGAG
>DATGHT010000201.1:0-3376 GCA_035307865.1 Candidatus Eremiobacteraceae bacterium
GCCACGCGTTCGTTGACCGACCCGGGATCGGGGCTCATGCAATCGCAAGTCGACCTCTTGTCCGTGACCAGCGCCCAGTCGTACCAGCTCGGCAGCACTTTGTACATGACCGGCGGTTACGGAGTCGACACGGCTTCCGGCAACTTCACCACCAAGGATGCGCTCACCGCGATCGACGTTCCGGCGCTGATGCAATGGGTCGTCAATGCATCGCCCGGCGACACGGCCGCACAGCATATCCGGCAAATCCATGATCCCGTCTTCCAGGTTACCGGTGGTGCGATGAAGCTTGGCGCCGGCGGTGTGACGATGCTGATATTCGGGCAGAATTTCGTCGGCGCCTATGTCGGTTCGGCCAACGGCACGTACACCGAACAGGTGCGCAGGTTTCGTATTGTCGATGACGGCGTCAACCTGAGCGTCGTGCCGCTCGGGGCGCTGCCTGCGCTCCCTGACCCGAATTATCGAAGGCGCGATCTCAATGTCGTCCCGCTCATTCGCGACGGGAACGACGCGGGTTGGGCAGCGCTTTCCGGTGTGTTCACGCCGGATAACGGCGTTTGGACCGTTCCCGTCGACATCGCCGGCGACGGTACACCGTCGATGGCCGACCCTTCGACCCCAGCCACTTTCAAGCAGGGCATGAACGAGTACGCGGCGGCCCACTTCGGCGCGTATTCCCCCTCGACCCGCCAAATGTATACGGTTCTGCTCGGCGGCATCAGCTTCGGCTTTTTCGCCAATGGCACATTCTTCACCGATGCTGAGCTTCCATTCGTCAACCAGATCACGACGATCCGTCACGGCCCCGACGGCAGCGTAGCGCAGTACATCATGGGCAGCGAATATCCCGTCATTGCCTCGACCGGCTCCAATCCTGGTAACCCGTTGCTGTTCGGTGCGGGTGCACAATTCTTCCGCGCCAGTGGCCTGCCGTCTTATGGCAACGGCGTGCTCGACCTCGACCAGCTCGGCGGCTCACAGCCTCACGTCATCGGCTATATCGTAGGCGGCATCATGAGCACACTACCCAATACCAACACACAGTCAGATACGGCGGCGTCGCCGTACATCTTCAAGGTGATGCTGACCTCGACGCTTATGGCGCCGCCGGTGTCGGTAATACGATCGATTCCGGCGCTTTCACGGGAGATGCTGGTGGCGTTGGCATTCCTTGTCGGCGTGCTGGGAGTCTTGGTTGCCATCGATGTCGGCTGACAACTCGGAACAGATCGCGCAGTGGAATGGCGCCATGGGCCAGCGGTGGGCCGCCATGCAGCGAGAGATCGACCGCATCGTTGTGCCGTTCGGCGACGCGGCGCTAATGGCGGCAGTGCCACAACCGGGAGAGCGAGTGATCGACGTCGGCTGCGGATGCGGCGACACCTCGATCGAAATTGCGCGGAGCGTCGGTGAGACGGGCGCGGTCCTCGGGGTCGATGTATCAGAGCCGATGCTCGAGGTTGCTCGCTCGCGTGCTGCGTTGACGAACCGGGCGAACCTCTCGTTCCAGAACGGCGATGCCTCCGAAGCCGTGCTGCCGACCGAAACCAACCTGTTGTTCTCGCGTTTCGGCGTTATGTTCTTCAACCAACCCTCCAACGCCTTCCGGCATTTGCGTAAGTCGCTGCGTACGCGCGGCCGGTGCGTATTCGTCTGCTGGCGAGCACCGCGCGACAACCCCTGGGCGATGGCGCCCCTCTCCGCTGCACGCACAGCAATGGGGGTCACGCCAGCACCTCCCGATCCTTATGCACCCGGACCTTTTGCGTTCGCGGATCAGGAAAGATTGCACGCCATCCTGTCGGAAGCGGGATTTGATGCTATCCGTGTGCAGCGCTTCGATGTGCCGCTCTCTCTTGGCAGCACGGCGCGTTCCGCCGCGGAGTTCGCGGTGCAGATCGGACCGGTTTCGCGCTTTGTGCGCGAGGTGGGGGTCGAGCACCTGCCCACCATTCTCGATGCCGTCGAGCGCGCTCTCGCCCCGCTTGCCGCAGCGGACGGGCACGTAAGCCTGAACGGTTCGACGTGGATCGTGTCGGCGACGAATCCCGGATGAGTCGCGCACCAGCATCGGAGCTCAATCGTGCCAGTTCACCATCTTGAGTCCGGCTATGCGTCCGAATTCCCCGGCGTTTCGTGTAACGAGCGTTGCGCCCCACGCCAGCGCCGTAGCGGCTATCAGCGTGTCGAGCGGCCCGATCGCCTCGCCGCGGCGTTCCAGCGCAATGCGAAGTTCGGCCGCGCGTCGGCTGATCGCAGAGTCGAACGCGATTACGTCGATCACGGAGAGAAACTGCTCATACTGTGCCTCGCGCCGCTTGGCATTCCGAGAGCCCAGTACGCCTACCCACACCTCGTAGGCGGCAATAGCGGGTAGCGCGATTTCCCGCGGCGCAACCGCCAACATTCTTTCGGCAACCTTGCCTCTGCCTTTGAAGTAGTCGATGACCGTGTTCGTGTCGAGAACGTACGTCGGCATGGTTAGAGACGCCCGCGCTTCACGTCCTTGGCTGAGTGACGGCGGATTTGCTCAGCCGATGGCAAGTCCTGCCAAGCGCCGGCGAGCTCGCGCACGCTGGTCGGCCATTCGGTCCGTGCGTCCTTCTGGATCCGCTGCGCAATCCACTTGCTGACGGAAACGCCGTTGGATTCAGCCGCGTCGCGCACCCTCTTTTCCGTTTCATCGTTCAGATAGATGGTGACCTGGCCCATCGTCGTCGCCTCCGGGGATCCCTTTACCTATAAGTGGAAGTATACGTGTTCGCTGGACACTTGTCATGAAGCCGCGGCGTAAGTCGCTGCGGCCGTCTCAAGCGCCCAGGCGGCTCCAGAAAGCGACTTTCCGCCCGTGCGTGTTCCGCAGCACCGCCTCGAATGTTTCGTGCGTCGGCAACGGGCCATAGCCGCGCACTCGGAGGTCCAGTTGGCGCAGCGCGCCGAGGTACTCGGCCGCATGGCCATACGCGCGAACGTACGCCCGCGCGAGAATGGCCGTAAGGAGCGCCCGCTAGCACACCACCGCGCCCAGCAACCGTTCCTTCTTCTCCATTGTCTGCGCGAGCGGCACGAGGCGGTAATAGTCTCCGCCGCGCAGGCTCGCGTGCTGCGTCACGAGCAGTGCTTCGGCGGCTGCATCGTCGTCGAGCGCGAGCAGCAGTTGCGCGCCGGTGATGGGATCATCGCTCCCGTGCGCGCGCTCCCGCGCGATTGCGGCCGCACCGTGCTGCTCCGCCGGCGTGAGGCTCGCCTGGCAGGCTTCGAAGTCGCTTACCGACCCACTTCGATCAAACAGCTTCCGACGCACCGCGCGCAGCTGCGCGGCATTCTCCAGCGCCGCGTAGGCTTGCGCGAGCAGCCGTTCGCGCCGCTCCTC
>DATGHT010000202.1:0-3762 GCA_035307865.1 Candidatus Eremiobacteraceae bacterium
AAACGGGTGCAGTCTCATCGTGGTGGAATCGCGAGATTCCAGCCGGCACCGCTTCTGAGAAATTTGCAGTCCGCGCGCGCTCCTAAACTGCTCGTTGATCGTGGTCGTCTCAGAATTGAGCACCATCGGTTCGAAATCGGACCACGCGTAATCTAAGTCACCGACCTGTACGGACACAAGCTTTCCGCGCGCAAGCGCGAAACGGCGCGGATTTTCCGACAATTCTCGCTCCCTCCAACCCCGCGCGGAGAGGCAAGCGCCGCCTCAAGACCAAACACGCCCCCAATCAACCCTGCGCGATAACCTTACGCAGGGACTGGAGGTACGTGCGCTTGTCGAACGAGGCCAAGGCTTATCAGAACCCAGGTACCCCGGAAGAAGTCAGCCGGCGTGCGTTTTTGGCGCGCGCGACGATCTTCACGGGCGGCATCATCGGGTTAGGTTTGACCATTCCCTTAGTGGCGACGCTCGTTCCCAAACCCGAGCTGATCGATGCGAACAAGGGCTTCTCTCCCCTAAACAAGAGTGAATTTACAGAGTTGGAGCGCACGCTCGACAAGCCGGTGAAGATCTTCTTCAATAAGCGGGTGGTCGACGGCTACTATGAGACCGACGCCGAGTATTACGTCTGGGGCATCAAGTTGAGTCCTACCGAAATGGATCGTCTGCGACAAGAACGTCCGGAACTTTTCAACCCCGAGACGCGCGGCGACATCGATTACCCCATCGGCACGATGGGCTTCGTCATGTTCAGTTCGCTGTGCCCGCATCTCAATTGTAAGTTCGATTGGGATGACGGCGCCCGCAACTTCATCTGCCCGTGCCATGGTTCGGTGTTCAACAAGTACGGGAAGCATTTGCAGGACATCAGCGGCCGCTTTATCGGCCCGGCACCGCGCGGTCTGGATCCCCTGCCGTTTAAAGAGCAAAACGGTCTTGCCGAAGTTGAATGGATCAAGTTCGCCGCGAACACGCCCAGCATCGTTCGTGTGTCGTACTGGTAAGGGGGCGCAATGATTCAGTGGCTTGACAGTCGCACAGGCTTCATCACCGCGCTCAAGGATTTCCTCACGGAGGACGTACCGGGCGGTGCCAGCTACTGGTACGTTTTTGGCAGCGCTACCTTGTTGGTGTTGGTGGTGCAAATCGTTACCGGTATCATCCTCACGCTCTACTACGCGCCCGCGGCACCGACTGCATGGGAATCCACGAAGTTCATCTACGATCACGTCTGGGCCGGCCCATTCTTGATAAGCCTGCACTACTGGGGCGCATCGGCGATGATCATCTTGATGTCGATGCATTTACTGCAAGTGCTGGTGTTCGGCGCCTATAAACGGCCACGCGAGTTGCAGTGGGTCGTGGGCGTGCTGCTCTTCTTTGTCGTCCTGTCGATGGGTCTCACGGGCTATCTTTTGCCCTGGGACCTCAACGCCTATTTCGCAACCGCGGTCGCCATCAACATCGCGGCCAGCCTGCCCATCATCGGCCATTTTATCTATCACTTTCTCAGCGACGGCGCCACCCTGGGCACGCTGACCATCAATCGCTTCTATGGTTTGCACGTGTGGGCGACGCCGGCGCTGATTTTGCTGCTGGTGGGCGCGCATCTCTTCATCTTCCGGCACAACGCGCCGGCTGGACCGCCGAAGGATGAACCGCCCACCACCTTTGGCCGTTTCTATCCGGACCAGGTTTTCTACGATACGATCACCGCGCTGGTAGCTTTCGTCGTCATCACGCTGCTTTCGATTTTCATGCCGGCTCCGTTGTTGGGGAAAGCAGATCCCAATAATGCCCAATTCATCCCCTCGCCGGCGTGGTATTTCTACGCGCTCTATGGCTTGTTGCGTATGTTCCCCCAAAATTTGTCGCTCTTGCCGACGGTGGTTTTGCCGGGTCTGTTCACGCTGGTGTTGTTGCTCGTGCCCTGGCTCGATCGCAACCCCAGCCGCGTGCTCGCTCGCCGTCCCTACCTCTTGAGTCTCACGCTGCTGACCGTGGTCGCAGTCGTCGGGATCACGATCTACTCCGCGCGCGTCATCGCCGCGGAGCAAGCGAAGAGTCCGGTCGGACAGACGCCGGTGGAAGGCTACGGCGCGCCGCCCGGGGCCGCGCAAGCACCATCTGCGCCGATCGTGGCCGGTCAAGCGACGGCGTCGGCAGCCGCCGGGGCCGTTTCGGGGCAGGCGGTCTTTGCGCAGAACTGCGCCAGTTGCCACGGTGTCAACGGGCAAGGCACTCCGGGGGCATTTCCGCCGCTGGCGGGTAACCCGTACGTGACGGGAGACCCGAAGCAAGTTGTCAACACCGTTGCCAACGGCATGCATGGTGCGATCACGGCCAATGGTGCAGCATACAACGGCGTCATGCCATCCTGGAAAGGCAAGCTTACGCCGGCAGAAATTGCCGCGGTCGCGACCTATATCCGCAGCGCATGGGGCAACAAAGCCTCGCCCGTCGCCGTCGATCAAGTGAAGGCGCTGACGAAGTAGCGGGATGCTCGCCTGGCCGAGCGGTGCGCTTGAGCCGGCGCTTTTCCTAAGGGACGAACTACCGTGAGAAATGCGGTCGTGGTCGTGCATGGCATCAGCCGCCAGCAGCGCTACGAAATGCAAGATGCGTTCGCTTCCGCACTGCAAGCCGCCCTCGAAACCGAAACGTCGCAAGACCGGCTGTTCAGGCTTGGTCCCAATGCGCCGCCGCAGCGCGGCACGTGGAGCACCGGGATCGAATGGCCGCTCAGCTGCGACGCGCAAGCGCTGGCGGAGCCGCCGTCCTTTGCATTACGCGTGCAATGTCGCGACGCGAGCGGCGCCGGCGTCGCGGACGAGCCGCAGGTCGACGTGTTTGAGGGCTATTGGAGCCCGATTGACAAGGAACAGACCAATCCGTTTCGCGTGCTCTCGTGGCTGCTCAAGAGCACTTTCGTGCCGCTGAACAACGTGCGCATTCCCGCGGGTTTTTGGAAATCGGCCTACGATGTGACTTATACGGCGCTCGCTCTGATCGTGGGGATCGGCGCGCTCATCGTCGTCGCCACGTCGGCACTGCGCGCGTATCACACTTTTTTGATTTACGCACCGTTCGATCTGCGCGGTCTCGCGCTGGCCGCGTTAGGCGCCTATCTGCTCGCGCAAGCGCTCGCGCGTCTCTGGCCCATCATCACGCTGCGCGTCCGAGTGTCGTGGTGGAGCGCGTTATTCCTCATCTTGCTGATCGCCGCCGGTCTCACGCTGCTCGGATTGCCGTCACGCGACGCGCACATGGTGGCCTGGTTGTCGGGCTTGCACGAACCGCGAGTATGGTTGCTCGTCAGCGCTTTCGGTTTACGCTACGTGCTGAGCTTTTCCAAGGATTTCTTGGTGGACACCTTGGGCGACATACAGATCTACACGACCCAAGATGAGAACGCGCGCTTCTACGCGCTGCGCACGCAGATCATTCGGACCGTGGGCGATGTCGTGCTCAATGTGGTGAAGAGCAAGGACGACAGCGGCGCTCCGACTTACGACAAGATCATCCTCGCGGGTCACAGCTTGGGAACGACCGTCATGATGGACGTCATCATCGCACTGCACGATCTCGTGGAGGCCAACGGGCTGGCGGTGGATGATTGGCGCCGCATCCGGGCGTTCGTGACGTTCGGCACGGCCTTAGAGAAGACGCGCTTTTTCTTCGACGTGCGCAACCCCAATCTGTCCGACGCCATCTTGCAATACCGCCGCGACGTGTACGGTCATGTTTTCACGAGCGACGCTA